>CAYSSW010000004.1:10458-36206 GCA_964434005.1 uncultured Methanospirillum sp. | reverse complement strand
TTTTTATAACTTTTCCATACCGCATAAGGGCACACCTGTCACAGATATCCCGGACAAAATCCATATCATGCGAGACGACAACAAAAGTCTCATCCATCTCTTCACGTGAATGAAGAATTGAATGCCGGATATCAACTTTTGTTATTGGATCCATCGTCCCGGTTGGTTCATCAAGTACAACAACATGTGGCTCTCGTATAAGTACCTGTGCTAAAGCAACGCGATGCCTCTCACCTTCACTAAGTGTTGCCGGATACCGGTTAAGAACTTCTTTTGCCTTTTCCTGCGTAAAACCGGCCATTTTCATTGTGATTATTGCCTTTCGCATTGCAAGTTCTTTAGGAAACTCAAGTCCTATTGCATCAGTCAGATTATCCAAAATATTACGATGTGGGAAAAGATCATATTCCTGATGTAAAAGGCTGATATACTGCTTTGCCCTGCCACGGTAATCAAATCCAGGCCTTGTCATATCAATCCATTCATCACCTACAAGAGCAAAAAGATCTCCACTTGTTGGTTCAATTATTCCAGCAATCATCTTTGAAAGTGTTGTTTTTCCAGCTCCGGATGTTCCAACTATTCCAAAGATCTCTTTCTGATTAATTTCAATATTAACATCATCAACCGCTTTAATCAGTCCACGGTCCAAAGATACATATCTTTTACAGAGTTCATTTGTCTTGATAACAGGCCCACCTACTGGGACAGTTTCAAAGACCTCATCATCATGAAAACCTTCCATAAAGGAAGCAAGGACTTCATCTGGTGTCCCAATGGTTTTTATCATCCCGTTTTCAAGGAATATTGCTCTTGTCACAACTTCTTCGAGAATCTGAGTAAAGTGTGACGTGATGACCATTGACATTCCAGAGTCTTTTGCAGCACTTTTAAGCATCTGATGAACAAGATGCGCAGTCTGCGGATCAAGTGTTCCGGTAGGTTCATCCGTAAACAGGCATATTGGTTCTTTTGCAAGTTGTCTTGCAAGCACAACACGCTGTTTTTCCCCACCAGATAGATCACGTGCAATGTGCATCATCCTGTGGGACATAGAGACTTCATCAATAAGATCAACAGCACGCGATATTGCCTTGCCGGAGGGATACCCTATATCCTCAAGTGCCCGCAGTACATTATCTATAACTCTGTCATTACCATATAGAGCAAATGTCCTCTGAAACATTATGGCATTTCTGGCCATAATTCTCCGTTTCATCAGTTCATTTGCAGGATCCCAAAGGTCAACCTCAACATATTTCAGAGTGCCGCCACATTTTGGACATTTTTTATTATCTTCATCAGGACTACTGATATAATCACACTGATCACAGGCCGCTATGTGGTAGATTACTTTTCCAGAGGTTGGAGGATCATCTATGCCCCGAAGGAGGTGCATAAGGACCGTTTTTCCTGCTCCACTACGTCCAATTACACCTAAAACTTCACCTTCTCCAAGAACAAATGAGATATTTTTTAGAATCTCTTTTCCATCAAATGCTTTTGTTAAATTATCAACTGTGATCAGAGGTCTCATAATGTGCTCCATGAATTAATTTATCCTGATAAGTATTACATGTTTATTTCTGCATGTAATAATTCACGATCTTGAATTTAACGCCATAATACAAAATTCAGAGATTTGTTAGAGATTAAAAGTTCAATCCTTCGAAATCATTAAATCCTACGAATTAAAATTCTTCGCAATTTCAACCACTTCTCTGACATCCATAATTTTATGGTCTGCAATTTTTACAAGTTCAGGTGGTTTATCATCGCTCTGCTGATATGAGAGCACTGCAAGATCAGATGCCCGCATGGCAAGCAGATCATTAATAGAATCTCCAACCATTATAACCCGGTCATACTGTTCTTTTAAGTCCATAACTATTTGAGCCTTTATTGTGGGTGTCGCAACTCCAAATACCCTGTCGGTTGGTATTCCCAGATATCCGGCCATTTTTTCAAGTTTTGTTTCTCGGTCACCTGATGCAATATATGTCGCAATTCCCATCTGATGAAGAGTGCTAATTGTATCACATGCCCCGCTAAAAGGTGTCCCACCAGCAGAAATTGTAAATTCTATACATTTATGGCCAGTATGGACAATTACACCATTATTAAGAGATACCATCTCCTCATCGCGAATCTGTGACCAGATAATTTTCATACATTCCTGCATATCGCCAACCTTTGCCATGGTATCGTCTCTAATCATCTGGCAAATCTCATTAATCTCAACAACATGGCGTGTACATGCAATTCCAATCCTTACATTATGCCTTATCATATATTGTGAAAAAAGCATTCCTGCCGGGGCGTTCATGATATCCTGGGCATGAGCATGAATTACACAGAGTGCTCTTTCAGGATCTGCAAAGGTGAGCATTGTAGTTTCCAAATCTCTGACAAGTTCCCCAGTCAGAATATTCCTTCCCATTCTTATTGTTCTCATCAGGGTTCCGGCACTGTCAAAAACAATAGCAAGCGACATCAATTGAAATATGACACACTTGTATAAAGCATTCTTTATTTTGTCATACATCCTGATTTTTATAATATACGCGCCGGGTTATTCCTAAAGATTCAGGGAATTTTTCAGGTTTATTTTTGAATAAATAGAATAACTGTGATTACTCATTGATTTTCTGATTAAACATAATGAGATTAATAGAGTATTAGAGAAAATATCTCCTAATGTCACTTGAGGAAACCGCCCGGAGAATAAGATCCATGGAGATAAGAGGGGCAGGAAAGATAGCAAGATCTGCCGCCAATGCCATGCTTCTCCATTCAAAGGACTTTCCGGATTTATCTTTACAAGATTATTGCACAGAGATGACAAGAGCTGCAAAACTTCTCATTGATACAAGGCCTACGGCTGTATCACTGCCTAATGCAGTAAATCAGATAATAAAACCGGTAAGACAGTCTATAAGGAATAAAAATCCAGAGGATTCTCTTGAAGTGGTAAAAAATGATCTTGAAAGCAGGGCAGAGGAGTTCATTAAAAGATCAGAGGAGGCAGTTGGAAAAATTGGTGAAATTGGAGCAGGACATATCAGAGATGGCGATGTAATCATGACACACTGCAATTCACAGGCAGCACTTTCATGTATTCTTACTGCAAAAGAGAAGGGCCTTGATATTGAAGTTTATGCAACCGAGGTTAGACCACGTAATCAGGGCCACCTTACTATTAAAACCTTAAATGATGCAGGGATAAAAACAAACTTCATAGTAGACTCTGCCGTCCGATATTTCATGAAAGAAGTGGATCTCTGTATAACAGGTGCTGATGCAATAACTGCCGGTGGTGCAGTAATAAACAAAGTTGGGACCTCACAGATTGCACTTGCGGCAAAAGAAGCAAGAGTAAACCTTCTTGTGGCGGCAGAAACCTATAAATTCGCACCGCGAAGTATTCTTGGAGAGAGAATAATAATTGAAGAACGCCCGGCTGCTGAGGTGTTACCAGAAGAGATGCAAAAAGAACTGCCAAATGTTAAAGTAAGGAACCCGACTTTTGATGTAACTCCGGCAGAGTATGTAGATTTAATAATTACAGAGGTCGGCGCAGTGCCCCCGGAGATGGCATATATTATCATGAAGGATTATCTTGCATGGGATTTTGATAAGTTGAATTCTGAATATTCATATTATGATGAGGATTAAAATGACAGATGTACTGGCTAAATATCTATTCAAACCAAAGCCGGGAGTAGATCCCAACTTTGCAGCAAAAGCTATCGCTGAAGAACAAACTACCGGAACCTGGACAGATATCTCAACTGTTACAGATTACATCCATTATCTTGATGGAACCATAGAATCTGTGACGAAACATGGCGATGATTATCTGACTACAATCAGATATCCTGTTGAAATTTTTGAACCCGGAAACATCCCACAATATCTATCAGTAATTGCCGGAAACCTCTTTGGACTCTCAAAAATTGAAGGTGTAAGACTTCTTGATGTGAACTTTCCAAAAACTCTGATCCCATTTAAAGGACCCAAATTTGGAATTGATGGAATTCGAAAAATTGTTGGGACAACTGATCGTCCTCATGTAGGAACAATCATTAAACCAAAAGTAGGGCTGAATCCCGAAGATACAGCAAAAGTTGCATATGAAGCAGCCATTGGAGGGGTCGATCTTATAAAAGATGACGAAACTTTAACGGATCAGAAATTCTGCTCTATAGACAAAAGAGTTCCACTTGTGATGGATAAACTGAATAAAGTAAAGGACGAAACAGGAAGAACTGTCCTTTATGCTGTAAATGTCTCATGTGCAGGGGATAAAATCCTTGAACGGGCAAAAAGAGCACAAGAACTTGGAGCAAACATGCTGATGGTAGATGTCATAGTATGCGGGTATGATGCTGTCAGAGTGTTAGCACAGGATCCTGAGATCAAGGTCCCCCTTCATATTCACCGGACAATGCATGCAGCAATTACCAGAAACCAGAAGCATGGAATTGCAATGAGGCCAATATGCAGACTTGTACGGATGCTTGGAGGAGATCAATTACACACCGGTACTGTATCTGGAAAGATGGAACATGATACAGCAGAACTCATTGGTGATAATGAAGCACTTACAGAAAGCAACAACCAATTATTACCGGTATTTCCAGTGGCAAGCGGGGGGCTTTCTCCTGGAGGTGTTGCAATGGAAGTTAACACTCTTGGGCATAACATCATTCTTCAGGCAGGCGGAGGTATACATGGACATCCTGATGGGACTCGTGCAGGTGCAACTGCTATGCGTCAGGCTGTTGATGCCGCAATTTCAGGCATTCCTCTTACCGAGTATGCGAAGACCCATCAGGAACTAAAGAAAGCACTTGATAAGTGGGGAGTTGCCTTTTCTAAGTAGATAATTATGGATCTTACCTTCACCAAACTACACGGAAATGGTAACGATTTCATCCTGATAGATGAATATCAGGGTGAAAAAATCCCTGATGAGATGAAACCCAGATTTGCGTCCGTATATTGCGACCGAAAATTTGGTATAGGCGCTGATGGTGTTTTGTTTCTTTCAAAGAATGAAACCGGCCCGGTTATGCGTCTCTTCCAGCCTGATGAAAGTGAAGCTGAAATGTGCGGAAATGGCATTCGCTGCCTTGCAAAATATGCATATGATAACGGCTATGTAAAAGACAAATGCACTATCAATACTCTTGCCGGCCCTATTGGTGTAACCATGGGAATTGACGATGATGGGGACTTTTTTGCTGATGTTGAGATGATAACACCAATATTTGACTCACCAAAAATTCCCGCAAAAGGAAAAGGAGATTTCCACGAGATAATAAATGGTTATGATATCTATGCAGTGAACACAGGAGTTCCACATGCTGTAATATTTGTCAGGGATATCGAAAATGCAGATATCTTTTCAATTGCGCTGCCAATCAGAAACAGTCCGTTTTTCAAAAACGGGACAAATGTAAATCTTGTCCAGGTAGTGGATAGAGAAAACATTATCATTCGAACCTTTGAGCGGGGAGTTGAAGGAGAGACCCTGTCATGTGGAACCGGAGCAACAGCATCGGCAGCAATAGCACACAGGCTTGATAAGACTGGCGATGTTGTTGAAGTTGAAACCATTGGTGGGCCGCTTACAATAAACCTTCAAAATGGTACAAGAATGAAAGGACCTGCTGAAACAGTCTTTTCGGGAACACTTTCAGATCAGGTTTAAATTTAGGTAAACCCTCTCATGTTTTCTTCCATTCTCGCAAGAATACTGAATGTGCCAGATATCCAACGGCAAAGTATGTTATCGATTATTTTTTTTGTTCTGATAACAATAACCGGTTTTTTCTCTACAATACTTTTTTCTCATATGCTTGGAAAAGACATCATGGGGGCTTATTATCTTTTTATCACATATTATGGCATTTTTAACTTATTTGGCGATGCAGGGTTCGGATCAGCTGCAGTAAAAAGAATCTCTGAAGGGAAAAATCAGGATGAATACTTTTCAGCATACGCAGTCCTTCGATGTTCTCTGCTTGTCGTATCAACTCTGCTCCTGCTTACCCTTGCTCCATATTTTATCGATAGTTCAAACAATGGATTAATTATTTGGGTAGTGATTGCTCTTGTTGCAGTCACCTTTTCTGGAATGATATCTGCAGGCATTATGGGCCTTGGACACATGGGTGTGTACAATGTTGCATTCGGTGTCAGTGAAGTAACAAGGATACTTTTCCAGATTATTGCCGTATTGCTTGGATTTTCACTTGCAGGTTTATGTGGGGGTTTTATTGTTGGGATAATTATTATTGGAGCAATTAGTTTCACACATTTTACCCTCAAACCATCAGTTTTTTCGGTTAAAATCCTTAAAAACATGTTCTCCTATTCATTCTGGATATTTTTGATCGCAAGTGGTTCACTTGTTTTTACTTATGCAGATACACTTTTTATCTCATATTATCTTTCAACAGGCGACGTTGGAATTTATCGTGTAGCACTTCAGTTTACAGGTGTTTCAACAGCTGTAACAGCTGCTATTGTAGGAACACTAACACCTAAAATTAGTTACTGGAGCTCAAACGACCTAATGGAAAAGATCCATCCTGTGATATCAAGAGGAATCACATGGTCTCTTATTATCTCCATTCCGGTTGCATTAGGTGCAGTAATACTTTCCAAAAAACTGATGTATTTCTTTTATGGAGCGGATTTTGCAGCAGGATCTGTTGTCTGTTCAATTCTCTTCATTCTACAGATTGTAAATGTCTTTGTTGCTTTATTTGGGGTAGCATTAAGAGCAGCAGATCATGCCAGGGAGGCTTTTATTACAACAGTAGTTGCAGCGGTTCTAAATATAATATTAGACATTCTCCTCATCCCCTTACTTGGTATCGAAGGTGCAGCTATTGCATCAGTTATCAGTATGGCAGTAAATGCAATACTTATCAGACATTTCCTTAAAAGATATATCAATGTATCAATTGAAATTAAGCCAATATTACATATTATTGCTGCCTCTTTACTGATGCTTGGATTTATTCTTTTGTATACCCTGATAGTGCCATTATCAGATGTTATTCTAACCCTGATTCCAGTAGGAATTGGTGCAGGAATATACTTTACAGCCTTATTCAAATTTGACAGAGGTATTCGTAATGAACTTGTTGATATGATAAAAAAATATGGCCTGCCATGGCCTGAATGGATATAATCAGGAATCAGATCCTGTAATTTTTACAATTTTCCAAATAACAAGAGCAAGGATTCCATATGCCATAAATGAACCTGCTGTTAATACAACTTTTGTCAAAGGAGAGAGATCAATATCAATACCTATGTTAAGAGGTGTTATCATAATTATTCCATCCAGGATACTACTAATAAAACCTGCAATTACCTCTGAAAGCGAACTTAACTTCAGATTGAAGAGAGAAGACAGATGAAGAGCAGTTCCTAAAAATTGCCCAGAAACTAAAATTAAACCCATAAAATCAAAAAATAGAGTGAATACTTCTGATTTAAGTCTTGTTATTCTGTCAACAAGATTTAATCCGACTATTAACATAAACAGGAGAAATACACTCTCACCTGACACAAATAATGTAATAGAGCTCGAAAAAATTGCCATCCAAAAAAGTTCTAACATTATCATTGTGAATATACAACCAATGATCAGTTTCTTCCGGTCAGAAAAAAGTGACGGGATACATCCAATAATTAAAAGTGTTAAACACATAACTGCAATTGGAAAATATTGTTCACCTGTTGGGAGAACTGGCGCAATTATTAAAAATGGAAGTGAAAACAGAGAAATCAGGAAGATATAATACGAATTTTTATTATTAACTGCCATCATATAACATTTCCCTGATGCTTACATCACTCTTTCGAAGAATATGCATATCTATAAACCGATAAGTTACCATAGACTCTTTGAGTCATAGATAAAATGGAAGATAAGTTACCTTCAGCAGAAGCTGGCAAATTTAAAAATGCCGGGTTAAAATGTATGAATTGCCAGCAGTTTGAAAAGGCGGTGCAGTACTTTGACAGAGCTGCATCGCTTGATCCATTTGATGAAGATACATATTTTCAGCGCGGCATTTCATACATGAACCTGATAAGATACCAGGAAGCTATAGATTCATTTGAACAGGCCCTGAAACAGAATGATAAAGAAGCAAAATATTGGGTTTATTCAGGGATTAACTTTTATTTTATGGGAAGATACAGTAAAGCAATACCCTGCTTTAACATGGCACTTGAGATTGATCCTGATAATATCCTTGCATTAAGCAATAAAGGATCTGCTCTTGCAGAAATTGATAAACATGCCGAGGCAGTAGAATGCTTTGATCTTATTATTGAGAAAGATCCAAAAGATGTTAATGCTCTTTTCAACAAGGGTCTGAGCCTTGTCAAGATCAACCAGTATGATGATGCCATCATCTGCTTTAAAAGAATCCTGAAGATTGATTCACAGGATATTGATGCATGGTTTGAACTTGGAAATGCTCTGATAAAAATGGAAAAGTATGAAGAAGCTATTAAATGTTTTGACAATGTCATAAGAATTGAACCAAACCATGCGGAAGTTTATGACTCAAAGATAGACTGTCTTCGAAAAATGGGGAAAGAAGAAGAAGCAGATGATCTTGTTGCAAAACATGAGATGGACTGCTGGTAATTATCTCACTGTAATATTTATTCTATATGGGCGTCCAAAGGTGATCTGAACTAACCCTGATTCAAACCCTTTTACAGCCTGATATTTTAATTCATATACTCCAGGTGATGATGGAGCTCTTATTTTAAATGAAAACGCGTGAGTGCCTTTAGATACAAGTTTCCCGCTAATTGGTACTATCAATTCTGATTGCCCCCATGATACAGTTTTGTCAAGCGCTGCAATCCCAATCTCCTGCCCTGGCATCCATTCAGCCGTACCATCATTACAAATAGTCAAAGTTACATCCTTTGTTTCTCCTGTAGTCATTTCAGATGGAAAAGTATCGGAAATAATTGCAGCATGCATTCCACTGATAATAGCCTTTGGTGTTATTTCTGGCGAAATAACCGGTGCTTTTGTAATTACCGGAGTTACATTAATTTCTACAGATTCCTGAGTAATCTCTGGAACTATTGTTGAAAAGATTTCTATCGGTTCCGCTTTGATAGTTGTAACCTCTTTTACAGGGAGAGCTGTAGGCACAATAGTTACACGTTCTACTACCTGATTTTGTGGTATCAGTGGATAATAATCAATAAACCCTCCAGACGGAGAATAAGAATTGTCACAGATTCCATCATGGTTTACATCAATCCCATCAGTTCCATAAAGCTGTTCTCCATTTGTAGCCCAGAAATTTCCTCCAATAATCGTTCCACCAGTAATTGAATTTCCTGAAACCGGTTCAGTATTTAGTTTTATCTCATCATTGCCTGAAACTGAAGAAACTACAAAATTTATGGGATTATCAAAGAGATTATTTGAAATAAGCAGGTGACGGGCACCATTTACCAAAATCCCATAATTTTCATTGTTCAGAATATGAGAATCTTTAATTGAAAGAGACGAAATATTAGAAAGAGAGATTCCACCGCCTGTATTTCCGGTTATTATTGAATCTTTAATCTCTCCAGCACTATTAGAGATTTTTACTCCGATAAGGTCATTCTTTTCAGCATTCAACCTATCAATGGTTATTGATGAGACATCGCGGGCAACTATCCCGTTAAGATTATCATTTGTATCAATACTCAAAAGGGTTATTGTACGGTCTTCTGATACAGGACATGACATCCCAAAAGCAAAATCTGACTCTTTCCCTTCGACATAAATGCCATATACCTCATCAGTTACTGAAATGTTTTTTAAAGTTACACCGGTTACAACATTTCCTGCCTTGTCACAGGCAGTAATAAAAACACCAACCTGTTGACCTTCCTTTTTATTTGTAGAAGGAGAGATTTGAAAACCCTGCCCGTCAAGGATGACAGATGGAGCTGCAATAATTACACCGACAGGATATGAATGCATAATATCATGTTCAAGGGTATATCTGCCTGGCTCGGTGATGTAAACATAATCACCCGAATATTCATCGGCAGGTGGGAATACTATATTTGAGCCTGATACAAGAGCAACAATGCTCAAAAGAAGCATAATACAGATAAGATTTTGTAGCAGGGTCATATTTCTATTTCAAAATAGGTATGAATATTATATATTTTTCTCGGTCTTGCCAATCCATGGATTTTCAGGAATAACAGGTCCATTTGTTACTAATATTCCATCTCCGGTCATAACAAAATCAAGATATGCCCCTTCTGGTTTAGAATGATGCTTTGTTATCCTGATACGTCTGAACTGGTCAATTTTATCTATCCTTAATACCACCTTTGTGATATGTAACAGACTATTTCCTCCAAGAGGAGCATAATCATTCTTTGGCAAAGAAGTAAACACCTGATTTGTAATAAGCACCGGAACATCATATCTCTTGGCATATCCAAGAAGAACCATAGTCTGCTTGGTAAGTCTTCGGAGCATATCCTGCCCGACATCAATTTCTGCCCTATAATGACTGGTTATCGAATCAACAACAATTAATCCTGCTTTTTTTTCTGCAAGGAGCCGTTCTGATTCATCAACCATAGAACGTTGTTGATCAAAATCTGCTGGCTCATAAAGATAAAATCTATCAGCAAGTGCTTCAGTGTCCTCTCCTGCAATCTGAGAGAACCGTTCAACTGAAAAACACTCGGTATCGATATAAATAACAGATTTACCTGCACGGAGAGTATGAATGGCGGCAATAAGGCAGAGCGTTGACTTTCCACTCCCAGGTTCTCCATAAATCTGGGTTACCATCTTTCTTGGATACCCGCCTCCGATTAGTTCATCAAGTTCGATGCATCCGGTTTCTTCTGTGTATCTAAATTTATTTTCTGGAATCATACTTCATCCCGATTCATGGTTGCAATACGTTCAAAAATTTTGAGAACTTCTCTTACTGGAACGCCGGTTTCTTCTGATACTTTTACTGCTTTATCAAATTCTGTTTTTATGCTGTAACATCTTTTAGAAGAACTTCCAAACTTCACAGGAACGCTAAAATGTCTTCCTAATATTTCAGCATCAACATCTTCAACAGATCTGTCGGCAATAAACCGGTGAACAGAAGGTATACAACGAATTCCAAGCGTTCCAAGTTCCATTGCCATTAATGATGCAATACGCCTTGAATCTGCCGGTAGTGCTATTACTTTTATGAGATGACCGGGTCTTCCTTTTTTCATCATTATTGGAATTGCAGATGCATCACGGGCACCATTTTCAATAACAGTGTTTAACAGATGACCGATTACCTCACCGGTTACATCATCCACATTTGTCTCAAGAATGTCAACCTCTTCAGAAAAGGAAAATCCATTTTTATCTGATATCTCATAAAGAACCATCCTCAGCACATTAGGATGATCCTCAAAATCTTTTATTCCAGAACCATAACCTACCTTCAGAATTTTACCACAGACTGGTTTATCAGTTGTTATTACATGAACTGCAAGAAGAGCAGTTCCTGTGGGTGTTGCAAGTTCACCGGTATTTATATCAAAAGTTTCTCTTACAGGAATATTTCCAGAGCATATTATATTTATTGTTGCTGGAGCTGGCACAGGGTAAATGCCATGGGCCATTTTTACGGTCCCATTACCGACATTTACCGGCATTGTTACAACATTATCGGCTTTTAAGAGGTGAAAAGCCATAGTAACACCAAGAACATCTGCTATTGCATCATCAGCCCCGACTTCATGAAAATGGGTCTTTTTTCCATGAACCTGTTCTTCAGCTTGTGCAATCATTTCAAAAACAAGAACTGCCCTATCAATTACCTCTTTAGGAGCATCAGAAGATCTTACAATAGACAATACTTCTTCAAGCGTCCGGTGGGAAGGGCCAGTATTTGTATGCACCTGGAGGGCAGAAATTCCACACTTTAAAACCCTTGTAACCTCTGGTTCAGCTCCAACAGATGACATCAGTTTAATGACCGGATCTCTATTAATTCCAAGATCAAAAAGAGCTCCTAATAGCATATCACCCGATACTCCAGAAAAAGGGTCTATTGTTAGAAGACGCATAAGTTGCTATACATATAAATTCACGAATATATGATTGTTAGGTAATGGAAATAGTTCTCAAAGTTGACAGTGCCTATCCCGGAGATCAGGGCAGTGGAAAAGCAAGACTTGATCCGGAGACTATGCTTGCACTAAAGCTTTCTCCTGGCGATATTATCAGGATTTCTGGAAAAAAGGAGACCTATGCAAAAGTCTGGAGATCAAAGATTGATGACTGGAACCAGCACAAGATAAAGATCGATAATTTTACGCGCTCAAATGCAGGGGTGTCTCCTGGCGATACCGTAAAAATAATAAGACTTGATGAAGTAGTCCCTGCCGATGTCCTGATTTTGTCACCACCTGAAGATATAGATAATGATGGACCTGACATTACATCCATTCATAATCATCTTGTTGATTTTCCGGTAAAAATCTATGATTCAGTTCCAATTTCGGTTGGTAATCCGTTTATGCCATCACTTGCGGCCTATATGGTAACGGGAATTGAACCTGAAAATGCCTCAATAATATCTCAGGATACTAAACTTGTATTATCAGATAAGGCTGCTGATGGCTTTGAAAGTATAAGCGAAGTCACATATGAAGATATAGGAGGGCTTCATGATGAACTGCAAAGACTTCGTGAAACTATTGAACTTCCAATGCGCCACCCTGAACTTTTCAGAAAACTTGGAATTGAACCTCCTAAGGGAGTGCTTCTACATGGACCACCGGGAACAGGTAAAACTCTCATTGCAAAGGCGGTTGCAAACGAATCAAAAGCTCATTTTGTAGCAATAGCAGGGCCTGAAATCATTTCAAAATATTATGGTGAGAGTGAACAGCATCTTCGTGAGGTCTTTGAAGATGCACAGACAAATTCTCCAGCCATTCTTTTCATAGATGAACTTGATTCAATTACCCCAAAACGTGAGGAAGTTACTGGAGAAGTCGAACGTCGTGTTGTTGCACAGTTACTCACGATGATGGACGGGCTTGAAGAAAGAGGCAGTGTTGTTGTTATCGGAGCAACTAACCGGATTGATGCTATTGATCCAGCTCTTAGAAGACCTGGAAGATTTGACCGGGAGATTGAAATTGGTGTCCCAACAGAAGCTGACAGACTTGACATTATTAAAATTCATACAAGAGGGATGCCACTTGCCGATGATGTAAAACCTGAAGATCTTGCTTCATTGACGCATGGATATACTGGTGCAGATATATCTGCCCTTGCGCGTGAAGCTGCGATAAGGGCACTTAGAAGGTATCTTCCAATAATAAACCTTGAAGATGAGACAATTCCTGAAGAAGTGCTTGAAACAATTGTTGTAACTTCAAAAGATTTCAGGCAGGCACTTCGTGAAATAACACCATCCGGAATGCGTGAGGTTATGCTTGAGGTCTCTCATCTTCGCTGGAAAGATGTTGGCGGTCTGATAAACGCAATTGAGGAGATTCGAGAAGCTGTTGAGTATCCACTAATAAGACGCGAGAGTTATGATGAACTTGGTATCAGGTCTCCTCGTGGAGTGCTCCTCTATGGCCCGCCTGGAACTGGAAAAACTCTTATCGCAAAGGCAGTTGCTAATGAATCTGGGGCAAATTTTATTGCTGTTCGTGGCCCTCAACTCTTGTCAAAATGGGTTGGTGAATCAGAACGTGCAATAAGAGAGATCTTTAAAAAGGCAAGACAGGTGGCTCCTGCAATTATCTTCTTTGACGAACTTGATGCCCTGACACCAGCAAGGGGAACAGGAGATACACATACACTTGAAAGCGTTTTAAACCAGTTTTTGACAGAGATGGATGGACTTTCAGAGTTACGTGATATTGTTATCATGGGTGCTACAAACAGGCCTGATATTGTAGATCCAGCACTTCTCAGATCTGGTCGTTTTGACAGACTCATCTACATTGGAGAACCAGATAAGACTGAAAGGAAACAGATTATCTCAATTCATTTAAGAAATATGCCACTTGATGGTTCCAATGTTGAGAAACTTGTAGATATCACCGAGAAATGGTCTGAAGATAACTTTGAAGCATTTGGTGAACGTCTTACTGAAAAATCATGGGATATTGAAGATCTGATAAGCATAACTAAAGAGATTGAACCGGAGAACGGAGAGATTCAACGATTTAAAAGACGGAAGATTCTTACAGATCTCTTTGACAGGAATAACTGCACTCTCTCTGATCCAATACGAGATAAAATTGCTGCAAAGATTGCAGAGCAGACTGAGGGTTATGTAGGTGCTGATATAGAATCTCTCTGCCGGGAAGCTGGAATTTTTGCAATGCGTGAAAACAGCGGCATAGTCAAATTAGCTAATTTTGAACAGGCAATTGCAAAAATTCACCCCACAATGAATCCAAGACTTCGTGATTCATACAAAAAGATTGAAGGATATTTCAAAGGAGGACTTGCAAGAGAAGTTCAACCTACTGAATATCAATAATAGTCAAAATTACATCAATATTTTTCCAATAATCAACACGACATTTTTTTACATTGAAGTACAAATATGTTGATGAGGATATGTTTAACGTCACAACCTTTCTTGATAACCATATGAAGGATGTTCCACAAAAAACAGCTCTTATCCATCCTTCTTCGAAAAGAACCTATACATATAGCGATCTTTATACATTTGTCACAGGTCTTTGTTCAGGCCTTCATAAACTTGGTATTAAAAAAGGTGACCGGGTGGTCATTTATCTTAACAGTTCACCCGAATATCTTATTAGTATCTTTGCAATATGGAGATTAGGTGCAATAGCAGTCCCTGGAAACATTGTCTGGAAAGAAGAAGAACTTCAGTATTCAATAGTCGATTCTATGGCATCAGCAGTTATTACCTCTATAGATTCATCTGATATGCTTGAAAAGATAAAAAGGAATACACCAACTCTTTCTCATCTGATTTTTGTTGGAGATAATTCAGATAAAGGCTTTGACAGGATTATACATAGTGGTGAGAAGTATGGACCAGTTCCATGTTCTCCGGAAGATATCTGCCAGATTCAGTATACATCCGGGACAACCGGGAGCCCAAAGGGTGCAATGCTTACACACATTGGTTGGATGGCAGCACTTGATGCTGAACGTGATGCTCTGACATTAACACCTGATGATATCTATCTTGGGATTTATCCGATGGCCCATGTTGGAATTTCATGGGGAATATCTGTTTTAAAAACCGAGGCAACCTATGTCATCATGGAAAGATATAACCTTGATTTATACATCGATTATATTCAGAAGTACCAGATAACAGTGCTTGCAGGTATGCCACCTGTGATTCACACCCTTGCAGATATGCCCGCAGGAACTGAAGAAAAGTTCAAAAGCGTCAGAAGAATTATCAGTGGTGGTGGACCAATGCATTCACCGACCTGGAAAAAATTTCACCAGAGATATGGAATCTCTATCGCTAATGCATATGGATTGTCTGAGACAATTGTAATTGGAGCTGGAACAGTAATAAGGCCAAGTCATTATCCAACCGTTGATGAATATAACAGTGTGGGAACACCTGTAGGATACTCTGAAGTAAAAGTTGTTGATGAAAATGAACCATCCAAAACACTTGCCGATGGAGAAGTCGGAGAGATTGCTCTTCGGGGAATTGCGGTAGCAAAAGGTTACTGGAACAAACCAAAAGCAACATCAGAAGTGTTTTTACCTGATGGTTGGTTCCTTACAGGAGATATTGGATATATCGACAATCAGGGCATGCTAGTCATTACTGACAGAAAAAAAGATATGATTATTATGTCTGGCTGGAAGATTTATCCAACAGAAGTTGAAAACTTCCTGATTCATCATCCTAAGATAAAAGATATTGCAATATTTGGATATCCTGATGAAGAAAAAGGTGAAATTCCAGTAGCTGCTGTCATTCCTGAACCAGGAACAGGAGTGCTTACTCTTGATGAACTAACTAATTATGCACGTGATCTTATGGCAGGGTATAAAGTGCCAAGAAGACTTGAAATAATTGACGTACTACCTAGAGTGGGGGGCTGGAAACTTTTAAGACGCGAACTTCGCGAAAAATTCAGTTGAATAAAGCAGTTGCAAATGGTTGCAACCAGTTGCACATTTTTTTAATTATTCTATGAAAAATCGGATGAGATTTAGATACAATAATCATACTACAAAATTTGTGAAACTAATTTGAAAATAGATCTATACATACAATATATCTTCTATTTCAACAAATACTCAATAGTCACAGATCAATCTGTGTCTTGAAGAGATTTCTCTTTCATGAATAACCCAAATACAAGTCCTCCTAAACGAAAAGACTCTCTTCAACTATCTTTTAAGAAAGAAGCGTTATTGTCTGATGGTTTTAGCAAAGAAGATGATGAAAGTATCAAACTTCCATTATAACGAGCGGAATCTTTCTGATGATACCTTACAGTCGGATCTGTTAGTACATCATTAAAACTTACAACAAGCCCATAATTACCAACCATATAAGTAAGATTTGGAGAGATATTTTTTCCGGCAAGAGACTGCATAAGGAAATAATTTTCAAGAAGTTGACTTTGCTGACGAAGAGGCTGCTGTTGATCCATAAAATAATTACCAATCCCTGCAAGAGTAAAACCTATTATAAACAAAGCCAAAATTACTACAAGTCTCACTGGTTTCATAAACCCTCCTTATTTTAGAAGGATGACATTTCCCATCCCTCTCCTTCTTCTTTCAATTAATCCCATACTCTCAAGGATGTCAAGAGATCTGCTGACATTTGATTTTGAAAGGCCTGTCTTCTCGACAATATCACTTTGTGGAATCAGACCATCTGCATCAAGCACTGTCTGATAGATAAGCCTTTGATCCTCTTTTAAAGTTGGGAGAATTCCTTCCCATTTTCGTTTACGCTCCTCAAGAGGTGAAATAGGAGGTTCACTATAAACAGGAGTATATGGTTCAGGCAATGGCTGCACTGGGGAAGCAACCGGTGATTGAGGAAGCGAGGGAGTTGGTTCAACTACTACTCTGCAGATCTGTTCATATGAAAACAAAAAAATCCCGGTTATACAAATGAGAAGAGTTGCTCCAATAATTATACTGACATCATAAGCCGAATATACATCACCAATATGTTCAGTCTGAATGACAAAATCTTCATCAGTACTCCAAATAATAAGCGGAGTCGGATTTAATATCTTCATTCCAAGGACGAACACAGCCGAAATGAAAACAGCTGCTGCAAGAATCTGTTTTCCATCAACTTTCTCAATCATACATGTCCCCCTATATCTTCTGACTTTATTATTTTGTTTTAGTCAGGTATCATTGTTATGTGAAAAAGATAAATGTGGTTATACAGAGATCTCTTTTCGTATAAGGTCAGCAGCAATGCAAAGTCTCTCAAGCTTTTTGTATGCAATGGCAGGCTCATTCATTCGAAGTCCGCAATCAGGATCAAGTAAAAGACGTTCCTTGCCAAAAATCTCAATACCCTTCCAAATTCTTGAAGTTATCTCTTCTATAGAATCCGGGACTTGTGCTGAAGAAGAGGTACATCCAAATCCAATATACCTGTCTTTTAGATCCCTTCCCGAAAATATCTCGATATTTTGAGGTTCCAGGCTGCCTTCAAAGTCAAAAATCTGAATTGGCATCTGAAGTACATCGTCAATTACATCAACAAGCGGACCACAAACATGCATACAAATGGGGATTTTTACAGAATTTGCAATAATCCCAATTGCTCTACTGCCTACCTCAAAATCTGCAACACCTGTTGAAAAAATTGGTTCATCTACCTGAAGCATTACAGCACCTGTTTTTGAGAGAGATACTGCTTCCACTGCAAGCGCTTTAGCAACATCGATTATAAGCTCATTTCTATCCTTATAATGATGGGATGAAAGATGCAGTCCATAACTTAATGTTGAAGGTCCGGTAATTATGGCCTTTGCATATGGATGCACAGATGCCGCATATTTTGTATCCTTTACAGTAACAGCCACCTGAGGGGGTTTAACCTCACCGATTACATCGCTTCCACGAATTCCAGGAAGTTTTGAGGTGAATGTTCTGATCATATCACCTCTCACCTGCCCATCAGAAATGATTGTTATTCCAGCTTTCTTCTGCGCTAAAACAGCATCCTTTACTGCTCCCTTAAATGGATCCCAAAGTCCTGAAAGGGAAAACCTAGCTTTTGCCGGATAACTTCCGACAACAGTTGTCGGAAGGATAATATCTGGAATAAATGATTTCATGATCTTATGGGACAACGCGGTGTCTGTCACGAGGGAAGAGGACAGATTCTCTGACATTTGCTAAATCAAGCATTGTAGTAACAAGTCTGTCTGCTCCCATACCCCAACCTGAATGTGGAGGCATTCCATATCTAAATGGATTTAAGTAGAATTCAAAACTTTCAGGACGAAGACCTTTCTTTGCAATCTGTTCAACAAGGAGATCATACTGATGAACACGCTGAGCCCCACTTGAAAGTTCCATTCTTGGGTGCATCATATCAAAAGCCTTACAAAGCTCTGGCTCATTTTCGTATGGCATTGCATAATATGGACGAATTGAAGAAGGCCAATCAACAATAAAGTAGTGCTCACCCATCTCTTCACCAATAGCATGTTCTGCAGCAGCTCCAATATCATCTCCAAAGCTTATTGGTTCATCAATCTTCTTTGCAGCGATATCAACTGCTTCAGTATATGGAAGACGTGGAAATGCTTTAGGAACAGAGAATGAATCAAGCGCTAAATCTGCAATCTGTTCACTGCAATTTTTCTCAACACATTCATATGTATATCTTACAAGATCTTCAAGAATATTCATAACCTCAAGATGATCTACAAACGAAACCTCAATATCAATTGATGTTGCTTCATTGAGGTGTTTTGTTGTGTTATGTTCTTCGGCTCTGAAGATCGGCCCGATCTCATAAACCCGGTCAAATCCACCGGCCATCATCATCTGCTTGTATAACTGAGGACTCTGATTTAAAAATGCCTCTTTTTCAAAGTATGCGATAGGAAAGAGTTCTGTTCCTCCTTCAGTTGCTGCAGCAACAATCTTTGAGGTATTAATCTCTATAAAACCACGATTATAGAAGAAATCTCTAGCTGCATGCTGAACCTCATTTCTTACTTTAAAGATAGCACTTACACGCGGACGGCGTGCATCCAGAAATCTATTATCAAGTCTTGTTTCAAGTTCAGAGGGCACTTTCTCTGCTACATCTAATGGAAGTGGAGTTTTTGCAATGTTGACAATTTCGATTGCATCTGGAATTATCTCTCTTCCACCAGGCGCCTTTTCAACAGCCTTGACGCTTCCTTTTACAAAAATTACAGACTCACGTGAGATAGATTTAACCGTTTCTACAATTTCGGGGGTTACTTTCTTTTTAGGAATTGTAACCTGAACCATTCCTGAACGATCACGGACAAGCATAAAAGCAAGACCGCCAAGGTCACGAATTTCATGAACCCATCCGAATATTTCTGCGGATGTTGATTCTGAAGTGATGGAATTTATCAAGGCTCGCATAGTAAACCCTTATATATTTTCGTGAAAGGTCTAAACACTTTTCTGCAAAAATTATTCTCTATATATATGCATCGCTATCATCTGGAAAGAGATTTATTCAGATGACAAACAAAACCTTATAGTATGTCAAAAAGCATTGGTTATGAAAATTCTGATCCAGGACTATTTTCAGGAGGGAAATCTATCCTGATATCCGGTGTTACCGATATTTCAGGGAAAAAAACTGATATTTTCATAGACCAGACAGGAATTATAATAAATATTGGTGAAACAGCTCTTAAAAATAAGAGAGATGCAGATCTTATCCTTGATGGCAGTGACCGGCTGGTAATTCCAAGTCTTGTAAATACTCATACACATGCGGCAATGTCTCTTCTTCGCGGTTTTGCTGATGATATGAACCTCCAGCAATGGCTTTCTGAAAAGATCTGGCCACTGGAAGCACATCTTACCGGTGATGATGTCTACCATGGTACCAAACTTGCCTGTCTTGAGATGATTAGGAGTGGGACAACAGCCTTTAATGATATGTATTTCTTCATGGAAAATGCTGCAAAGGCAGTCGATGAAGCAGGAATGCGGGCACTTCTCTGTTACGGACTCATTACATTTGGTGATGAAGAGAAATTTGAGAAAGAGGCGAAGGCCACAACCGAACTTGCAGATCATGTTAAATCGATGAATAATCCCAAAATAAACGTGGCTGTTGGACCACATGCACCATATAGTGTTCCCCCGCAGCATCTTTCATGGTGTGCACAGTTTGCAGAAGAGAGAAAGATTCCCATTCACATTCATTTAAGTGAGACCGAACAGGAAGTGGTTGACTGTAAGAAGAATTATGGAAAGGGCCCGGTCCAGGTTCTTGATGAAGCAGGAATCTTAACTGACCACACCATTGCAGCACATGGATGCTGGCTTGATGAAGCTGATTGTGAGCTTCTAAGTAAACGCGGGGTGTCAATGGCACATAATCCAGTTAGTAATATGAAATTATCAACCTGCAGGATGATGCCTTATTCAAATCTTATATCTGCCGGGGTTAATGTCACGATTGGAACTGATGGTAGTTCATCGAATAATAATCTTGATATGCTTGAGGAAGTTAAATTTGCAGCAATTGGTCAGAAATTTTTCTGGAAGAATGAAACAATCCTTCCTGCCAACGAAGCTTTTAATATGGCCACCATTAATGGAGCAAAAGCCCTTCAAATGCCATGTGGACTTATTAAAGAAGGGATGGCTGCAGACCTTGTTCTACTTGATCTGACTCATCCATCAATGGTTCCATGTTATAATCCGGTTTCTAACATTGTCTATTCAGCAACAGGCGCTGCTGTTAAGACTGTTCTTTGTGGAGGAAAGATCTTGATGGAAGAAGGATATATTCCATGGGAAGAGGAGTGTATTAGAGAGGCTGGCAAGGTTGCAGAAGACCTTGTGACAAGAGAGTGATGTAAGGCTTTTAAAAAAGATATGAAAAACATTGGAATTATCACTGGGAACCTGAAACAAAACCAGACTGGTCTTGCATCATATGCCTACAACCTCATTGATGGCTTAAAAAACACTGATGAAGTAAGAATTATCAGACATAAAGATGGGGATGATGTTTCAGGCTGTAATTCAATAATACCAAAGTATCGGGCTCCATACTGGTATCTCTCCTGGAGCAGGGGATTGGGATTTTGCAAAAATCAGTTCAAATCCCTTGATCTTGTCCACAATGCAATCCAGTATCCAATCTCTCCTTCTATTTCAGACCGGTATGTAATCTCCATAATGGATTTAATACCAATTCTTTATCCCAAAATGGTTACTCCCATATATGCTGCACAATCAAAATTTTACTTTCCAAAAATTCTTAAAAGTGCAGACCAGATAATTGCCATCTCAAACAATACTAAACAGGACATTATTAATTGGCTAAAGATTGATCCTGATAAAATCCATGTAACTCATCTTGGAGTTTCTGAAAAGTTTCACGTAAGTAATGAAGAGGAGATCACAACACTGAAACAGAAATATCAGTTAAAAGATCCCTTCATCCTTTTTGTTGGAGCACTTGAACCTAAAAAGAATATACCCACTCTGATTAAAGCATTTCATCTCTGCCTGAAGAAGGAACCTTCATTAAATCTGGTAATTGCAGGCAGGAAATCTTGGAAATATGAAGCCATATTCCAGTTAATAAATGATCTTAATCTTCAATCAAAGGTCAGATATCTCAATTTTATCCCGTATGATGATCTCCCCTCTCTTTATAGTGCAGCAACAGCTTTTGTATTTCCATCTTCATATGAGGGTTTTGGATTCCCTCCACTTGAGGCGATGAAATGCGGAACGCCGGTTATTGTCTCAAACAGATCTTCATTGCCTGAAGTTGTAGGCCCCCGGGGCCTTATGGTTGATCCAGAAAATTACCATGAACTCAGTGAAATGATCTTAAAACTTATTCAAGATGAATCATTCAGACTTGAAATGAGAGATTATTATCTTGATTATGCAAAACAGTTCACATGGGAAAGAACTGTAAAACAGACCGAAGCAGTGTATGATAAAGTGTTAAAAATGTAGATTTTGCAGATATAAAAAATTTACAAATTTCCTGCTACTTTTATTATCTCCTTCATCAGACTTGCGGCAATATCCGGTGTCTTCATAAGAGTGTCAACAATAATTACCTCTCTTCCCTCGATTTTCACATCATCCCGAACATCCTGAACATATAGATCAACAAATTCCCCATACAGCATCGACAAACCAAAAGAATTGGAAGGAAGACCCATAGCCTCCATTAATGCCCCGGCAGGTCCACTTACTGGAGAATTCCCAATAAACGGGCTTACAGATACCACAAACCTATCTTTTAAAGCCTCTCTAATGCCAATACACTCAAGAATTGGAAGAATACTGGTTACAGGATTGCTTGGACCGATGATTACCAGATCACTACCTGCAATTGCAGATAAAACATCCTTTGTCGTAGTTGGAGCAATTTCAGGCTCACGAAGCACTTTAGCAATCGGAACCGAACCACGGTATTTTACCCAATACTCCTGAAAATGAATAATCTCGCCAGATTCTGTCTTAATCATTGTGGTATATGGAGAATCAGACATTGGAAACACCTTTGCCATTACCCCAAATCGTTCTGCAAGAAAAGAAGTAACTTCAGTTAAACTCATCTCCTCAAGCATTCTCCCACGGGCTAACTGTACTGCTCTATCCTTGTCCCCAATACCCATATAGGACTCAATATTGGAGCCAAGGAAATTTATCATCTCATTTGTTACAAAAGTATCTCCTTCAATCCCCCAAAAAGTCCCTGTATTTAAAATTCCCGCAAAAAGATAGAGCACTGTATCAACATCAGGACTGATATGTCCACCCTGATACCAGATATCCTCACCAGTATTGACAACTACCGATATCTCACTATCATCAAGGACAATTCTTGCTCCCTCTATCAACTTCGGAGTTCCTGTTCCCCCTGAAAGAAAAGTATACATGATTCTCCTTTATATGTATCTCCCCCGATTATATGAAACAGGAAGATAATGAAGACAATAAAAGATCCTGTCCATGGAGACATACAGGTAAGCCCTGAAATATTACACCTTCTTGACTCACATTATCTACAAAGACTCAGGTATATCAGACAACTTGGCTTTTCTTTTTTAGTATACCCCGGCGCCCAACACACAAGATTTGAACATTCACTTGGAACCATGCACCTTGCAGGATTACTTGCAGATCATATAGAGTTATCAGGCCCAGAAAAACTGCTTGTAACCGCATCAGCTCTTCTTCATGATATCGGACATGGACCCTTTTCCCATGCAGCCGAAGGTCTTATAATGGAAATTCTTCACAGAGAGCACACAGAGATTTTAGATCTCTTAAAAGGCCCTGAACTTTCCACAATACTACAAAAGATAGGCCTTCTGCCAGATGATGTATATGAGATGATCTCTGGAACACATCCACTTGGAAGTATCATCCACGGAGACCTCGATGTTGACCGAATGGATTACCTGCTCCGTGATGCCCATTATACAGGAACTCCCTATGGAACAGTTGACGCACTAAGACTGATACGCTCAACAAACCTTGTTGATGGTAAGATAACCTTACATGAAAGTGGAATACAGGCAGCAGAATCACTTCTAATTGCAAGAACTCTGATGAGACCTGCTGTATACTATCATCATGTCAGCCGGATAGGAGAGAAAATGTTTTCCGCTGCTCTTTATGCACATATTAAACCTGATATGGAAAACCGTCTGAAAGATCTCTATATGGCAGATGATAGTGCCTGTATGCAGACACTACTTCAATCAGACATAAAAACCGCAAGAAACTTCATAAAAGATCTCTATGAACGAAAACTGTACAAACGTGTTCTCTACGCCGGTCACGAAGAAGCCGCGAAATTCCGTCAGCCTGACAACTCAATAATCAGGGAACATGAAATCGCCACAGAAATTGCTGAAAAAGCCGGAGTTTCCCCTGACAAAGTGCTTGTAGATATCCCGGCATATCCAAAAGACATGTGGATGGAAGTGCAGGTGCAGGGCAAAAACCAGTTAATCCCGCTTGAAGATGTATCTCCCCTGATTACAACCCTGAATGAAACCAGACGGAGACAATGGATGATAGGTGTATATGCTCAAAAAGACTGCAAAACACAAATCAGAGAAGCTGCAAGGGAAGTATTTGACTTAAAACTTCCAACAAGACAGAAAAGATTAATTTAAAAATCAAAAAAATCAGGCAGAGGTTCCTGCCAGAGTGCCATCAGCACCTGTATAGAGCCAGTAACCTTTGTATGGGCGCATCTGGATATTATCATTGCTACCCCTTATTATCGTCTGTTCATACTGTTGAATCGATGCATCAAATCCAACACAGTTAACCCAGGAATCTCCTAATGATAGGAGAACATACTTTGTTTCAAGTGGACTTATTCCAACCTGTCCGATTGCATTCCAACCTTTCTTCACAAGTTTTGAAGGTGGTGTCTGAACTGGATTTGTGTCAAAGAACAACGGAACATTTACGGAACCAACTGAGTATATCCAGTATCCTTCAAGAGGCCTTATCGGAGTATTCTTATCAAGATTTATCCAGAGCCTCTGTGCAGTATCATACATGAACATACTATGACCGCCTGAATCGACTACAGAGAAGATATTTGCATCATCCTTTCCAGGAGCTAACTTTGCCGGGACTGAAACAAAGTTCCAGCCACCAGAGAGTGGAATTTCTCCATCATATTCGGGTCCGGTGACCTCAATTACCTGAGATGCTGTTCCTGGAAGACAACTATCACTACCAGCACGAAGAGTTACAGTATAAATCCCAGGTTCAGTGTAGGTATGAATTGGGTTTGCAATTCTGTCTGGATTACATCCACTGCCTGAACACTCAACTTCTGAATCTATTTCTTCATCAGACATTGGAATGATGCCGGAATCGCCAAAGTTCCAGTGCCATCTTGTAGGATTACCGATTGAACGGTCAGTAAACTGGACAGTTAATGGTGCTGTTCCCTTCATAGGAGTTGCATCAAACTGAGCGGTTACCACACACTGCTGATTGACAGTTATCTGTTTTGAGAAGGTGTCAGGAAGACAACTGTCACTGCCGGCCATGAGAGTTACTGTGTAAACACCAGGCTCGGTATAGACATGCTTTGGATTTTTAATCCCATTGTCTCCACAACGGCCTGAAGAACAGGCAACTTCAGGAGACTCGCCTTCAGCAAGAGGTGCTACACTGCCATCACCAAAGTCCCAGTACCACCACGTTGGGTTTCCAACCGAAAGGTCAGTAAACTGAACTGTTAATGGAGCATCTCCACTTTCAGGTGAAGCTTCAAAGATAGCATCAATCTCACACTGCTGATTAACTGATATCTGTTTTGAGAAGGTGTCAGGAAGACAACTGTCACTGCCGGCCATGAGAGTTACTGTGTAAACACCAGGCTCGGTATAGACATGCTTTGGATTTTTAATCCCATTGTCTCCACAACGGCCTGAAGAACAGGCAACTTCAGGAGACTCGCCTTCAG
>CAYSSW010000004.1:0-10358 GCA_964434005.1 uncultured Methanospirillum sp. | reverse complement strand
GGAGCATCTCCACTTTCTGGTGAAACTTCAAAGATAGCATCAATCTCACACTGCTTTTCGACTTTAATGGTCTTTGAAATACTGCCTGCCATACAATCCTTACCTGATGCAGTAAGAGTTACAGTATAAACACCAGGCTCGGTATAGACATGTTTTGGATTTGCAATGCCATTCTCCCCACATCTTCCACCAGAACATGCAACTTCCGGAGACTCACCTTCGGCAAGAGGTGCGACGCTACCATCACCAAAGTCCCAGTACCACATAGTCGGATTTCCAATCGAGCGATCAGTAAACTGGACGGTCAACGGTGCCTGACCCATCATTGGATCTGCATCAAATTCTGCTTTAATTACACACCTTTCCGAAACGGTGATGTAAGCATACTTCTCACAGGTATCTGCTCCGCCATCTTTACCAGATGCCGTCAGTTTAACGGTATATGTTCCAGGCTGTTTATAGACATGAACCGGATTTGCGATACCATTCTCTTTTCCCGGTATTTTGCCACATTTATCACCATGACATTCGGCATCAACCTCTGTTGACATTGGAATTACACCATCACCAAAGTCCCAGAACCACATGGTTGGATTTCCAGTAGAAAGATCAGTAAACTGAACTGTTAAAGGTGCATCACCAGAAGTCGGATTACCCATAAAGTCTGCCTGAATCTTTGGAGCAGGACCAGTTACGGTAATTGTCATCTCTTTAGTACCAGGTGCACAATCCTTGTTGCTGGCAGTCATCTTTACGATGTAAACACCAGGTTTTTCGAATGTATGGGTGATAGTTGCACCCTCACCTTTTTGCCCGTCACCAAAATCCCATACCCATTTTGTAGGATTACCTCTTGAACAGTCGTAAAAATTTACTGTCAGAGGAGCAGGACCAGTTGTGACATCCGCACCAAAATTTGCATCTATCACACAAAGTGGCCCGGCAAGAATGTAGTTTTCCTTGGTTTTAACATCAAAACCAGCTGTCGGACTGCTTACAGTTAATTCTACGGTGTATTTTCCAGGAGATCTGTAGGTGTGGACTGGATTTTGAGCTACATCAAAAGTTCCATCGCCAAAGTCCCAATACCATGAATCTACACTACCAATTGAACAATCTGTAAACTTAACTTCAAGAGGAGCGTCTCCATTAGTAGGCATTGCAAGGAAATCAGCCTTTACACTGTTCTTATCCATTACAGCAATGTAATCTTCTTTAATCACAGTGTCATTGCCACCAGAAAGACCTCCAATTGTAAGTGTTACTGTGTAAAATCCAGGTTCTTTATAGATATGCGTGGTCTTGGATGATCCAACAGATGTCTCTCCATCTCCAAAGTCCCAATTCCATGATGAGGGATAACCTGTTGAAGTATCCATGAACTGTACTTTTAATGGCGCTGTGCCATTTAATGGGCTACCAACGAAGTCTGCAATAATGCAGGCCCCACCTGCTACAGATCCAGAGCACTCAGATCCAGTCTGAGCACTGTTTTGGAGTGCCGTTATCTCATCAGCGATACAGTAACTCCCACTAAAGAGAGAGACCGCTACAAGTAACAGCACCATTATAGAGATTTTTTTCATAAAACTCCCACCACCAGCAAGAGTGAAATGTGCACTCTGCACACCCACATAAATTCGTAATTACTTTTCATCGGGATAATAGTATCTAAATGATCCTGATAATATTCCATATATTAAAATCAAGGGATAAAATTGATCTCAAAAAAAGGAACTATACTGAGATTCCTGCAAGAATCCCTTTCTCTGACATGAATACCCAGTAACCATTGTATGGATACATCAGATTATCATCATTATAGCCCTTAATTATCATCTGATCATATTTCTGTCCGATTGCATCATATCCAAGACAATTCACCCATTTGTCCTGAACAGACAGGAAAGAAAACTTTGTTTCAAGTGCTGAAAGTCCTGTAAATCCAACTGCATTCCAACCTTTGACAAGTTCTTTTGTCGGAGGGGTTGAAAGAGGATCAGTACTGTAAACTACAGGAACACTATCACCCCTGGTTGAATAGATCCAGATTGCATCCATCGGTTTAACGGGCGACGATGGTGACATTCTTAACCATTGCCCGTTTGTAGCATCAAACTGGAAGATTGTATGCCCATCAACATTGATCTTATCAAAGATCTGTGCTGTGTCATAACCACTTGCAAGTTTCTTTGGAACTGATATAAAGTTCCATCCCTGATAAATTGGAATCGAATCAGATACCGGTGAAGGTGTCATAGTCGGTGTTGGCGCTGGCGTATAACCGACATAGATGTAATTATCCTTCTTTTCAGTATCACTGTTTCCATAATTATCAGATGCTGTGAGAGTTACTGTATATACTCCGGCATCACGATATGTATGAACCGGGTTTTTGTTACGGTTCTCATTGCAGTTTCCACTTGAACACTCAACTTCAGAATTATTTGCTGAATCTTCAACTGATTCATTATCAGACATTGGAATGATACCATCACCAAAGTCCCAGTTCCAACGGGAAGGATTACCAGCAGAAAGATCTGTGAATTTTACTGTCAGTGGAGCATCACCTGATGATGGATTTCCAACAAAGTCAGCATCAATGCCCGATGGAATACTACTGACTGTGATGTAATTCTCCTTTTCCTTCTTACCCACATCACCGTACTGGTTTGAGGCAGTGAGTGTTACTGTGTAGGTTCCGGCCTCACGATAAGTATGAGTTGGATTTGCAACAGTATTACTATCACAACCGCTTCCTGAACAGGTAGCAACTGGCATTGTGCCATCACCAAAGTCCCAGTACCACATTGTAGGTGTGCCGGTTGAATGATCTGTAAACTCTACAGTCAGAGGTGCCTGGCCACTGGTTGGATATCCGGTAAAGTCTGCGATAATTCCTGCCGGAGTATTACCAACAGTTATGTACCCCTGCTTGGTTTCAGTATCTTTATCACCGTTACGGTTAGAGGCGGTCAGGGTAACGGTATAAGTTCCGACAGAACTGTAGGTATGAGTCGGGTTTTTGTTTCTGAATTCACCACAATTACCACTTGAACAGTCAACTTCAGAATCCTCGTCATCTGACATTGGAGTGACTCCGTCACCAAAGTCCCAATGCCATATGCTTGGATTTCCAGTTGAAAGATCAGTAAACTGAACTGTCAGTGGTGCACTTCCACTTGTTGGGTAACCAACAAAGTCGGCAACTATTCCTGATGGAGTGCTTCCAACGGTTACATATCCCTGCTTAATTTCAGTATCAGCACCGCCATTCTGATTTGAGGCAGTAAGAGTGACAGTATAGGTTCCAGGCTTACTGTAGGTATGAGTCGGATTTGCAATCCAGTTTTCACCACAATTTCCGCTTGAACAGTCAACGTCTGCATTCGCAGACATTGGAGTGACACCATCGCCAAAGTCCCATGCCCACATTGTTGGGTTTCCAGTTGAAAGATCAGTAAACTGAACCGTCAGTGGTGCCTCACCAGATAATGGACTTCCCATAAAGTCTGCGCTGATTCCGGAAGGTGTATTGGAAAAGTCAAGATCTTTTCTGAAGATTCTCTCATCATTTCTTGCAACAACCTGACTTGCAGATGCCTTCTGGTCATTTACGAAGAAGGTAATTGTCTTACCTACATCTGCCTCTCCAACCTTTACAATAAGACGTGGATCTTCAGGATTTACTCCCGGTCCTCCATATGAACCAGAATACTTCATTGTATAGGAAGTAGCAACGGCATCGCCAAGTTTTGCAACTATCTTTGTTCCTGCCGGTGCTGCATTACCATCAATCAGGGCATATCCATAAAACTCATATGGATTGCTCACCGGTGGAGTGGTTACAAAGGATAAATCCTCGCAGAAACGGCCACCACAAGTTATCTGGAAGGTCTCTGCGGCCTTATAATCTCCATACCAGAAAGTTACATGTTTTCCAAGATCACCCTCGGTTATCTGGATAGTAAGGGCAGGATCTCCGCTCTTCTCACCACCATAATAACCATTTTGAGTAAGCTGATAACTGCCTCTTGCAATATCATCAATCTTTGCAGTAATCTGCTGACCTTTCTGAGCAGGCTGACCGTCAATTGTTACAGATCCAAAGAGAGCCAGATCTGTTAAAGATGGAGATGAACCAAAGTTTATCGGCTGTTCCATCATTTTGCCACTTCCTTCAATCTTTATCGAAGGAGTGCCCTGAACGCCATTACTCCAGAAAGAGATGTACTTACCAATGTCTGACTGGGTAATATCAACCTTAAGCTGACCAGATGTTTCTCCTTTTCCACCATAATACCCATCAATAGTCGTGGTAATTGAACTTCTTACAATTCCATCAACTTTTGCGAGTATTTCTGTTCCTATCGGAGCATTAACATTATTAATCGTTACAGTGCCATAGAACTGATATGGTTTAAAGGCAGTGTCTCCATCAAGTTTGAAATAATAGACATCTTCTCCGCCAAATCTGTCGTCTTCCCAGACTACATTATCACCAAAGATATCAGGATTGTTCTGGTTTCCTGGTCCGTCACTGAGTTTGTATGTCCTTGGAATCTGGAGATTAACCATGTAGACCTTTGCTTTGCCATCCTGCTGATATCTTGTAAATACAACAATTGATCCAGAGACGGCAGGCTCCATGTTGTCAAGGGCATCATAGGTAACGGCGTTTACGGTATCCTTTTTGATATCATAGATGAAGACATCCCATTTTCCATTCCTGCTGTCTTCCCAGACTACAAGATCTCCATCAATCCGTGGATTTTGTTGGCAATGAGGATCACGTGTTACCTGAAGGGAGGTTTTTGTTGCAATATTGTAAAGATAAATATTCCAGTCATCAACCCCGCCATCAAGCTGCTGATATACAACCCAATTTCCACTTATATCAGGATTGGCCTTCTCTTTACTGTTCTCTTCAATAAAGACTGGAGCAGCTGTTGATCCAAGTCTTGTATATGCAATACCCTTATAATCATTGACACCAAAGTCCTCAAACACCACATAGTCACCAGAAATTGCCGGATTGAACTTGTATGATGAGGTTGAGGTCAGAGCCTCCTCTTTGTGCATTGCAATGTTATAACTGAAGATATCTTCGTTTAATTTACGATTTTCACTCCAGACAATTATACCATTTAAAATGTCAGGAGATCTCTGGTTTCCTGATGAAACAGACACCTGATTTCTGGTATCTGCTGCAATATCATAATACCAGACCTTTGAATCACCACAGTACTGAATCCATGTAATATATTTATCATCTACACGTGGACTCATCTCTTTATCAGTCTCAAAGGTCAGTTGAACTTCGCCACTTCCAGGAGCAAGTTCCATTGTTCCCATGGCAGAAACTTCCCCGTCAACAGGAAAACTTGCTATTGGAACATACTCTGTTGCAGAATCTGATGCAGCTGATACCGGAAAAGATATCAAAAAAAGTGCTGTAATCACGATAAATACTGTCAAAACAGAGAGTGATTTTTGTTTGCTTTTCATTTTGTCGCCCTCTTAAAAAGGTTTAGAGACCGATTGCTGCAAGGTCTCCTTCCTCATTCATGTAAATCCAGTAACCATATCCCGGACTTAAGATGTTTGAAGCACTTCCAGGAACATTCAAAATTGTGTTCTGGTAACGCTGATTTGATGATTCGAATCCGATTACATAGACCCACTCATCTTTTACTGAAAGAAGTGCATTCTCGGCTGGCACTGAATTCATACTTGTAACACCAAATGTGTTCCATCCTTTTACAAGGTGTTTTGTTGGTGGAATCTGAAGTGCATCCCCAGCAAAGTAAAGATAGAGTGTATCTGGATTTTGTGAATAAACCCAGAATGCATCAAGTGGACTTACAATTGATGATGCACCAAGAGTATTCCATGATTTTGTCCTTGGATTATATGAGAAGATACTGTGACCACCGACATCAATGTTGCCAAAGATGGATTTTGCAGTGTCCTGTCCATCACGAAGCATCTTTGGAATTGAGACAAAGTTCCAGCCACCGTTAAGGCCAATTCTTGCATCAGCTGATGCAATCGAACCAGTTGAGATATAATTCTGCTTAACGGCAGATTTTGTCTGACTATTCCAGTATGTTACCTGTAGCCCGACTGACCATGTTCCTGAATATGTGTATGTATGAGTTGGGTTTTTATCTGTTGAGGTTGTTCCATCACCAAAGTCCCAATAATATGATCTTGGACTTCCTGTGGATTTATCGGTAAATTTGACAGTAAGTGGTGCCTGACCTGCAAGAGGAGTTGCAGTAAAGTCAACACCTACCTGAGTTTGTGAAGTGAAGGAGAGTGCCTTTTTAACTGTCATGGCACTTACGATAAGCTGATTCTGGTTGGAGACTGCACCGTTTGAAGTTTCAAAGGTGATTGTCTTTCCAACATCTGTTGAATAGATAGGCACGTCAAGGTAAGGTCCTACTTCTGAACCATACCATCCAGGCATGTTTACGGTTACCTGTCCCCGGATCTGTCCATCTACTAATGCATAAATTACTGTTCCTGATGGAACAGATGAACCATCAAGGGTTGCTGTGCCATAGAAACGATACATGGATGAGGTTGAACCGGTCTGGAAGGTTAAGTCAAGTGACCTTGTAACCCCCTGAACAGATGTCAGAGAAACAGCTGAAACTGAATCAGACATCATACTATAGTCACCCGGATTGGTTCCGGTTACAACTCCGGTAGTACTACCAGTGTTTCCAATAGAAACTTTCTGGGTAGCAGTAAAGGTTCCACTGTTGGTAGTTCCGGTAAAGGTGATGACCTTACCTGAATCTGCTGCATAAATAGGGACATTCAGTCCGCTGTATGAACCAGCAGTTGTAACTGCGGTCTGGCCTCTTACCTGACCATTTACAAGAGCAGAAATTACTGTTCCTGAAGAAGCAGCCTGACTTCCAAAGACTGCTTTGCCTGAAAAGGTATAGACAATATAAGATTCAGTTGCTCCAAAGGTTAGATCAAATCTGCCTGTAACCTGGTTGCCGATAACAATCTGTTGAGGAGCCTGATAACCTGTTCCAGCATAAACTACTGCAAAGGATATGGTTTTTCCATAATCGGAACTTGTAACTGGGATATTTATGCTGTACTGACCAGAGGTTGTAATTGTTGCACGTGAACGTGCTTCCTGTCCAACATATGCAGTAATAGCTGATCCTGCTGGAAGGTTCTGATTATTTAAGATGGCAGATCCTGACAACTGATAATTATTTGCCGTGTATCCACCCTGCTTTTGACAGGTATTTGCTGAAAGGGTCAACTGGTATGCCCCGGTACCTGTGACCTGAACAGCCTGATCTGCAAGATAATCATTCAGATAGAAGTTGATGGTCTTTCCACTGTCAGAGGAATAGATAGGAACATTAAGATACTGACCACTTGAGGATCCATAGTAACCACTCTGTGATACAGTGCATGATCCACGAACACTTCCATCAATTACGGCTTTAATTTCAGCTCCTACAGGTGCTGATGAACCACAGATTGTTACTGGTCCGTAAAACTGATATGAACCACTCTGTGTACCACCAGTTTCTGGTGTCTGACCAGTTGAAGAGAAGGTATACATGAAGATATTTGCATTACCTGTGCGATAATCCTGCCACACAATGTTATTACCATAGATTGATGGATTCTTCTGGTCAGATGTATTGTTTGTAATATCATAGACCCTGCCAGTCATTAGATCAAGCAGGCAGATATCTGCATTACCATTTCTGTAATCTTCCCATACCACAAGTGGGCCTGATACATCAGGATTAAGTTTCTTTGACTGTCCTACGTCAATACGGAATTCCTGGCCGGTATTAATTGAATATATGTAAACATCAGAGGCACTGTTACGTTCATCTTCGTAAACAATGATATTTCCGCTGATACGAGGTCTCTTCTGATTACTCTTGTTATCAGTAATCTTAGTTTCCTTTTGAGTGCTTATCTGATACATGTAGATATCAGCATTTCCAGATCTCCAGTCTTCCCATACAACAAAATCACCGGAAATGTCAGGACTCTTCTGATCAGCATTGTTTGAACTGATAGCCTTTGATGTACCTGCGTTAAGGTCTGCAAGATAAATGTCAGCTTTACCAGATCTCCAGTCTTCATATACAACATATCTGTCTGAAATAGCTGGTTTGTTCTGGTTAAATGTAGCAGATGCAACCGGCTGTGCAACCTCGGTGGTCAAATCATAAGAATAGATGTTTGTCACCTGATTGTTTTTGTTACCAGCCTGTTCATAGACTATATACCGGCTACTTACATCCGGGTATGCCTGTTGAAGGGTTCCAGGATATACCTGATATAGTCCGCCATTGCTGATGTCATACATCCCCACACTTGAGACACCATCTTTCCATTCTTCAAAGACAATCTTTGAGTCTGATACTCGTGGATTGACATGATTTTGTGAACCTGACGTAAGTTGCTTTTCAACTCCGCCACATCCATTTGGATATAGTCCAAATGATGCTGGATCAACAGTCAGTGGATTCTGTATAGTATATGCATCTGGCTGCCCAAATGAACACATTGCTGCAATTCCACTGTCTGATGATGCAGCATTGTAAGTTGCATCGCCTGATAATGTTAGATCCTGTGCCGCCACAAAAGAGACGGTAAACAGGAGAAGCATTACCATTGCTGGCAGAAATCTCCGTATAATCATCTTTACCTCCCATCCCTGTGACTTCCATTTTTTTCATGGAAGTTCACTCACATGTTATGTGAGCTAATCTGTAACCCAACTCCTATTAAATACTATCATTTGGTAACCAACCAATATTTTAAGAGGTTTGGGAAATCGCAGCAGTTTCAGTTTAATAACGATTTTAATCAATATTAACAATATGATAAAAATTCATTATTTTCTGAATTTTAAACCGCGCAATTATATTGCAGTATGCGCGAAATTAGAGAAAAATGAAATTCGTTGTATATATTTTATTTCATGAAATGGCGATGCACTCATCAGTCTGCGCAACCATTGTATATAGAATCAATGGAAAATTTACCTGAAATAGTAGTTGGTGTATCAGGTGCAAGCGGCAGTATATATGCAGATCGTCTGATGCATTATATTGCCGGAAATGTGATTATTCACCTGATTATCACTCCGACAGCTTTAGAGATTGCAAGACATGAAGGTGTTGACCTTGAAAGATATACCAAAGGGACGTCCGGTTCCAAAAAAATAATTCTTCACCGGTTAGATGATATTTCTGCGGTTACTGCAAGTGGATCTTTCAGACATAATGGGATGGTAATTATTCCATGTAGTATGAAGACATTATCAGCGGTTGCAACCGGGGCATCATCTAATCTTCTTACAAGATCTGCTGATGTTTCATTAAAAGAAAGACGAAAATTAATTCTTGTTCTTCGGGAGAACCCACTTTCAAGGATTCATATGACTAATATGATTACAGCTCATGATGCCGGAGCTACTATTATGATGGCAAATCCACCATTCTATCATAAACCAGATAGTATTACTGAACTTGTTGATGCGGTTGTTGCAAGAATTCTTGATAGTCTTGAAATAGAACATTCTATTACCTGTCGCTGGAGTGGATACTGATGAGAAAATTTATTGAAGATATGAAGAAGAAGGGACTTGTTACAGAGATTAATGATGCTGTCTCTTCAGAATATGAAGCCCCAAAATTATCACTTAAAAGACCTGGCATGCTGCTTTTTAATGATCTTGATGGAAAGAATGGAGTTATGAATCTTCTCTCTACAAGAGAGGCGTTATCAGTTGCTCTGTCTGTTCCGGTATCTGACCTTGTCAGTCATCTTTCTAAATGTAAATATAATGGCAGAATTGTTGAAGATGGGACAATCTCTTGTGAGAGGGTTGATCTTGATAAGATTCCTATAATGAGACATTATCCAAAAGATGCAGGGAGGTATATCACAGCCGGGGTTGTCTTCTCAGCATATGGCGGAGTTGAAAACGCCTCTGTTCATAGAATGCTTGTATCAGGGAAGGATAAACTTGTTGCAAGACTTGTTGAAGGAAGACATACACATACGCTCCTGAAACAGGCACAAAAGAATGGTGAAAAACTTCCGGTTGCAATAGCAATTGGCCTGAATCCTCTTGTCATGTTTGCATCATGTAGCCGTGTGCCGCAAAATATGGAACTTGCTTTTGCAGCAGAACTTCTTGGAGGAGAAATCAAAGTAAAGAGACTCTCAAATGGTATCAGAGTCCCGGATGCAGAGATCATTCTTGAAGGATATATTGGAACAGAAATGGCAGAAGAAGGTCCATTTGTTGATATCACCGGGACATATGATCCAATAAGACAACA
>CAYSSW010000003.1:0-77638 GCA_964434005.1 uncultured Methanospirillum sp. | reverse complement strand
AGAATTGGGAAGAGAAGATCTATATGGAGGAGAGAGGAAAAGTCAAGGTTTGGGGAATGTGACAGATTGGTAGTATCTACCCGAATATAGAAAGTAAATCCTAAAAAGCGTTAAAAAGGAAAGTTGTCATTAGTTTTTTTCTATATCCAAGAAAGCCTATACCATAATAGTAAAACAAATAATTGATGGGAAGAATTCAGTCAATATAAATCTTACCACAAATTAAATCTCTATATGGGATAATTTGAATAGTAAAGTCCAATTAAAAAAACCAATTCACCTGTTCTATATCCACAACTGCTTTTTGATATTGTAAAGAAAAGACATCGGATGAAGGACATAGTTAATAATTATCTTCCAAAAAATCTGGTAATCGCTATCCTCATTAATTAGATATAAACTATATATGATATATGAAAAATTTATCTGATGTCTCTTTTTTAATTATAAAAGAATGGAATAACGAGGAGATATTATCATTATATCGTGATGCCGGATGGCTTTCTGAAACAGACACATATGATGGTATAACTCAATTAATATCAAGTTCATTTCTGTTTGTTGTTGGAGTTACAAAAGAACCAAAAAGGCAAACAGTTGCCATGGGAAGAATTATCTCTGATGGTGTTACAGGAATAATCCAGGATCTTGTAGTCACTGCTGAAAACAGAGCGCAAGGAATTGGAAAAAAACTATTAGAATTTCTGATTATAAATGGAAGAAAAGCAGGTCTTAAGCATATCATCTTAAGTGCTGAGCCAAATACCGAAGATTTTTACTTAAAATCTGGATTCGCTAAACAAAATAAGATATTTATGATGGTTTGATATTATGAAAATTTATGAAGAAGATTTTAAACCGGTAACTCTTGAAGATAAAGCGATCTTTGATGAAGTTTATAAGAAATATCCAATTTATAATTCCGAGAATGCATTTAGTACTCTTTATTGCTGGATGCATTATGGAAATTATCATTGGCAGATTGTTGAAGGTTGTCTAATAATTAAAAGTAATGCTCCGGAGTATACTTCTTATAGAGCTCCTATTGGTCCACATAATAAAGAAGTTCTTGACGGAGTAATAGAACTCTCACTCTCTACCGGTTTTGAGAATCCCTTTTTTGTAACAGAGCCAGACCAAATTCAATATGTAAGAAGTGTCAGACCTGACCTTATTCTTACATCTGATCCAAATTTTGCTGAATATGTCTATCGTGCTGATGATCTCTCATATCTGCCTGGTAAAAATTATCTAATGATTAGAAAACAATTAAACAAATATCGTGGAAATTTTAAAACAAAGGTTGAACCATTAACTTCTGATAATATGGATGAAGTAAAAGAATTTCTCTCACAATGGTGTCATTGGCGCGAATGTGACAAATATGAAATATTAAAGGAAGAAAAGGTATCTCTTTTATGTGCGATTGATAATTTTGAAGCCCTTGACTTTCAGGGCCTGGCCATCAGACCTGAACAGGATATTGGTGGAATCTCAATTTTTATGGAGTTAAACCCTACTACAATCGATGTAAGATATGAAAAAGGTCTACCCGATTATGAAGGTATATATAAAGTAATAAACAATCAGACTGCTCTTTTCCTTAAAGACAGATATCCATATATTAATCGTGAAAGCGATATCGGACTTAAGGGTTTAAGAGAAGCAAAACAAAGATACCATCCTGATCATATGGTCAATTTATATTATCTTGATACTATGAGGAAAAACAAGCTGCAAAAAGCAATGTCGGAAAAAATATTAATTTAATATATAAAATCCGTTTTATACTTGTGGCAACAATAATTCATAAATGCGTACCGGGGGGTATCATAAGTTATTCTTTTTATTTATCCTGATTTGGATATTATTGAGCTTATGCTATGCAAATGCTGCACAGATAAAAATAGGCACACTTATTGATACTGTCGGAATGGTAAGTGACAAGACCACTTTTTCAGGTAACTCATATTCTGATAACAGATCATCAAATATGATATATACTGATAAAACACTGACAAATGGAGGTGCACTTAACATGAAAAAGTCTGCCCAGGTAGATTTTTTAAAAGAATCTGATACCCTTCAAACAGACAAAATTGTCTATTATAATGCAGGCGATAGCGGAGCGCATATGAGTGCATCTGAATATTATAGCACCTATGGTTATGAAAATAATTCAGATAATTCAAACGTAATATGCATTTTTGGTGAGGATTATGCAGACAATTCATCTCATGCATCTATTGCAAAGACATATCTCTCGATTATGAATGCAAGAAATCTTGATCTTTATACCTCAACTGATATGGCAGATGGGAAGTTATCAACAATTCACACAATTTCAGGGATAACAAATAATTCAACGAATACTCCGGCTGAGGCAACAGTAATTTCAGGAGGAGAATTACAGAGTGGTACCTCGGAAGTTTTGTCTAAAACCTATGAACGCTCACTGATATCAGGGACAATAGAACTGTTATCCAAGTCTTATAATAACATGAATGATGTTTCTGAGATGAATTCAATAATTAAGGCTGATGGTATGGTCTCTGAAGAGAGTCATGCAATTATTGAAGATAAACACATAAATGAAACAAATATAAAAGATTATGAAGGATATGCCATAAAGACCTCAAGGATTCTTACAAATGGAGGTAATTTAAATGATATATCTTCGGTAAAAGTCAGTGATGACATAAATGCAGATAAGATGATTGGCTATAATGCAAATGGTTCATCTTCATCAATGCAGGCACATGAATTTGCATCAGTAATTACTTCTGGAAGTATCAAAGATTATAACTCAACCGCTATATGTGTATTTTCAGATGAACCCTCATTAGATAACACAATCACAAGTTCAAAAGATTTAAGTGCACACTCAGATATAATCGGTGCAGAATCAGTACAGGGATCATTTGCAACAACCCTTTCAACTGGAAGTGGTATATCATCCGAGAAGTTTTCATATGAAACAGATATCAGATCTCATGCCGGTTTTAATTCCTCGGCTTTCAAATCGATGAATGATCTTAACAATGATGGAAAATATGAAGATATTAATGGAAATGGAAGAATAGACTTTTCAGATCTTGTGCTGATGGCTAAAAATTTTGAAGGCTTAAACTCTTCAGAGTATTCTAAAGAACTTGATTTTAATAGAAATAACAGGATTGATTTTTCAGATCTTACTTATCTTTTCAAAAAGATTCAGGAAAATGAAGATGATTAATTGGTTTAATTTTAATAGAAATCCTGTGTTGCGTAGAAGTATTCACCATCAAATGCAACTCCTATTCCAATATTTGTAACATCCTTATTTACAAGGTTAATTTGATGTTCCGGGCTTCCTATCCATTCAATTAACATAGTATCAGCGGTATCTTCAGTTGATACAGGATCGACAAATCCTATATAACTCTTACCAATACTGTAACCAGATGGTATTTTTAAGATATTTTCAGCAATACCAGTCCGGACAGTACCATCTTTCAAAGATTTCATAGTGGTATAGCCATTAATTTCTGCTCTATCACCAGGTGTTAGACCTTCAGGAGTATAATGCGAGAAGTATCCTCTAACTGCCATATCATTACTGTGGGCTGTTGCAATCTTTCCAAGAGGAACATCATATTTTAAGGCAGGTAATCCTTCATGTTCCCGATATAAATTAGTTTTTATTGTAAGGTACCCGGTAATATCATCAAGGACCTTTTGTGTAACAACCACTCCTGCCTTTTCCATAGTTATTACCTGCGGGTAATAACAGGAGTTTTCATTCTCATTTGATTCACTTATCTTACTTGTATAGTCTACAATTGCTCCAAGATAGTAATCACCGGCAGGAATTCCGTAAGGTATCAAAATTGTTGCAGTTCCTTCTTCATTCATATGAGGCCATGCTTTGTAATATACATAACTTCCAATAAGTCTGTCAGTTGGCTCTATTGATGAATCATCAGAGAGATATAATCCAACATAAAATGTTCCGGTCTGACCTCCACCATTATTAATTACTGTATAGTTTACAGTAAAGAGATTTCCGGGATATAATTCTAAATTGGAGATTGAATCTATTCTTATTGAAAGTGATGGTCTTGTTGTCTCCTTAAAATTAATATTATTTCTAATATCCATTATTACTTGGCTTATTGCAGAGTTATTTTCGTCATTTACATCATTATTAGTTATAATTTCAACTTTTAGACGGTAATCACCGGCAGGGATACCATCAGGGATTTCAATCTCAAATGGAATGGTTTCGTGATATAATCCTGGAATTTCTTCAGCAGTCTTACCATGTACCCATATTTCTGTAGTATTATCTTTCTCCGGTACAAGTAAGAATTCAATTCTTACATCAGATGCATCTCCAGGGCCGGCATTTATGATATCAACAGTTCCTTGTGCATCAAAGCCCTGACTCCCATATTCTGGAACATTGATCTGACCAATTAGAAGATCAGGATAGAAAAAATCAGATTTTGTCAGATTAGTACTGTTATCATCTGTTACCGATGCGGATATTTGAATGAAAATAAACATTGATAACAGAATTGTAAATAGAATTTTTGTAGAGTGAGACATCAATATAAATATTGAAGGCCGTTCTTAAAAGTATGAAGGTATATGGGTTTTTATAAAAAAGTTAGAATACATCTACTGCATTCTTTACCCGTTTTCTTGATGTTCCATCAGGACCTGTAATCTTGAGAGAGACATCATATTTTCCAGGTATTAAATAGATGTGATTAGTATCAGGGGCGCTTGATACCTCGCCGTCACCAAAGTCCCATTCCCATTCTGTGACATCACCTGTTGATAGATCTTTTGCATGAACACTAAGTGGAGCATGTCCTTTTACTTTTGAGAGGTCAAAGTTAGCTTTTAACTTATTATTTTCAGTTGAGTTATTTGCAATAACCATGTCAGGAGTCGACTTGACAGTCTCATTTTCTTTTGAACCGTAATTCTGGTTCCTAAAGAATTCTATGGCTTCAGGCTTTATTGAAGGAGTTGGTATTTCTGAAACTTTGGCGACTTCTTTAGTTTCAGATAATATCAGATAATCTGCTTTTGTACAACAGTAACTTCCACCTGGTCCATATGCAGTCAGTGAGATTGTATAGTTTCCAGTCTTGTTATATATGTTAACCGGATCTTCTTCTGTTGATTTATTTCCATCGCCAAAGTTCCAAAGCCAGTTATCTACTACTCCGGAAGAATTATTCTTAAACTCTGCTCTGAATGGAATAGTACCCCAAGTTACCGGCAAGTAAAAGTCAGCAAATGGCTGTTTTGTTTTTTCTTGTTCTTTTGTAGTTATTACTTCAACATACTGAATAATTGGCTGAATTTCAGGTGATATCTGGGTGTTGTCGGAAACATTGCTTTCAGGTTCTTTTGCTGTCACTGTTACATAATCAGTCTTTGTCATAACAGATTTGCCTGATGGACCTGAAGCTGTAAGTTTAATCGTGTAAATTCCAGGATTCTCATAGAGATGTGTTATTGCTCCACCTGTTACATCTGTTGAGTTATCTCCTGTATTCCATAGTAATTCGGTGACTGTTCCGGAGGATTTACTTTCAAAGGTTACAGATAATGGAGCAATTCCGGAGGTTATATCTGATGTAAATTCAGCAATTGGAATTATCGGAGTTTCATTGACGATGATGAAGTTTTGTTTTTTAATCTCACCATTACAAGTGTTACCAGAATAAACCATTGTTACAGTATAGTTTCCGGATTTATTGTAAGTGTGCGAGAATTTAGCCTCATAAGAGGTAAAGCCGTCTCCAAGGTCCCACATACATTCAATATCAGAAACATCTGTTTCAAAGTTTACGGTAAGTGGAACTGTTCCTGAAGTTTTGTCTACAATTACATCAGGTATTTGGCAGTTTGTTATGTTGTTTGTTATATTTGATTCATCACTGACTTTTGTATCCTCGTATTTACTAATATTACTACCAGTATTACTACCAGTATTACTATTACTACCAGTATTATTTTCTGGAATATCATTAGCAGGTGTTATAGGATTACTGATGAACTCTGAATTATTTTCAAAAGTATCATTATCCGTAGCTTTTCCATCACCAATTATTGTAATACAATCAGTAGATGTAAGTTCATCTGATCCTCCAGGACCTGTAATAAAGAGATTTACGTCGAAGGTTCCAGGAGTCTCATATTTATGCACCGGTTGTCTCTGATCTGATTCTACTCCATCACCAAAATCCCAGTGATATGTGGATATTTTTCCGTCTGAAAGATCTGTAAATGCAATTTCAGTATTTATAGATGCCTCTGTCATCGAGGTACTAAAATCTGCATTTGGGGCAGGAGTTGAATCAGAAACTAATATAAAACTGTTTTTTATTTTGGTATCTGTATTACCATTTTCATCAAGAATTGTTAGTCTTACTGAGTATTCACCGGGTTTTTCATATATATGAACAGGATTCTTTAGGTATGATGTGTTTTGATCTCCGAAATCCCAAAGATATTGGATATCATCTGAAACTATCTCTGGTAAAAAAGAGACTGTCATCGGTGCAGATCCTGTTTTTGATGATACAGAAAAGTCTGCTGAAAATGGTTCTATTATGGCATTTGTCTCATTATCATATCCAAATACTGTAATTGCATCAGGTTTTGAGAATTTGTCTGCTCCTGTTGGTCCGATAACTGTAAGAACTACTTCATATTTTCCAGTACTATTGTAAATATGAACAGGATTTTGAAGGTTAGATTCTGTTCCATCTCCAAAGTTCCATTTATAAGACATAATGGTTCCAGATGATCTGTCTGAAAAAGCAACCTCAAGTGGAGCAGATCCGGAATCAGCACTAATTGAAAAGGCAGCTTTTGGATTTATCTGAGGTTCTTTGATTATAATCTCAACAGAAGATGAATCAGATTTAATTCCATCAGATACAGTTAATATTACCGTATATGTCCCTGCTTTAGTATAGGTATGAACTGGTGAATTTGTGGTTGATTCTTCTCCGTCACCAAAATCCCAGTGATACTCACTGATATTACCTGTTGATTCTTCACGAAATACAATGTCAGTCGGGGTAATTCCTCTAACTGCTGATGGAGTAAAGAAGGCTTTTAATGGATCCTCTTTTACTATCGAATCATTTGATGTTTCAGGTATGAATTCAGGTGTTTCTATATCAGTGCTCTTTGATTCTGTAACATTGATGTATCCTATTCTTGTTTTCTGATCAGATCCAGCCTGACCTTCAACTATAAGGGTTACAGAGAATAAACCAGTTGTATTGTAGATGTAAATCGGCTTTTCTGAATTATCTTCAACTCCATCACCAAATTTCCACGTTCTGTTAATCACAGCGCCCCTGGTAAGGTCTGTAAAAGTTACAGCCAAAGGAGCAGGTCCTTCTCTAATATCTGATGAGAAATCAGCAAGGAGAACCTCATGGCTATTTTGGAGGACAATTGATGTATCATCAAAGGTATCGCCGGATACTACCCCGGTTATTAAAATGAGCAACAATATAGCAAGACTTATCGCTGCTTTCATTTTTTCATGCTTCCAAATACCCATAAATCCCATATCAGTGGTATTTGTGTTACAAGAATAAAAAGGTACTAATAAAATTCTCAAAGAAGAGTAACGCCGAGAGAGAGATTTGAACTCTCGAGGTGAGACACCAATGGTTTTCAAGACCATCGCCTTACCGGACTAGACTATCTCGGCACCTCTATTAGGTGGATCCTTCGCTTTAAAAAAGATTATGAAATGGTTTTTAAAAAAACGACAAAACAATACTATCCAATAAAAAGTTGAATTGTTATCTTCTGTTAATTAGAAGAGCGCAGACAAGTCCAATTAAAACAAGCCAGACTGGAAGAGGTGACTGCGTACTTGTTTCGGTTTTGGTTCCATATCTTGGCGGTGCATTAAAAGCATCTGCTGCATCGTCAGATAATTCAATTGATTTTGCTTGATTTGCAGTGATTTCAACTTTTCCAGATACTGAATAACTGTTTGGATATACCTTCAGATAAAGATTTGAAATCTCGTCATTAATTGTTAATTCTTCAGATCCTTTCCCTAATTTATCATTTACTTTTATTGGTGCGCCTTCTTTGTCATACATATATTCAATCACAAAGTCTTCATTATCTGATGTTTTGATAGATAATGGGAAACCAGCCGTAGATACCATAATGTATGCAGGTGAATCGCGCGAGATTTCAGTCTTTAATGTTAATGCTTCTCCTCCTGTTGAAAGAGATTCTGATGGAACATCTGTTCCATGTGTTGTAGCATTCTCTATCTTCTCGTCTACTGTGGCATTTGTAGTTGTAGGCACAGTTGTAGGCGCAGTTGTTAGCCCTACAGTAGTATCAGATGCTGGTTCTGATTGAACATGAGTTGCCTCAACTTCAGGTTTTACAGGGTCTGGATCAACAACCTCAATCACGTAGGTTCCAATATATCCGGCGTAATCATTGAATGAGATCTGATACTTTCCAGCTTTAGTCACTGTAATATGTTCAGAGAAATTTTTGTTTGTCACCGGGATTGATTCAGGACCAAATATATTTTCTTCCCCAAGTTTGACTTCCATTTGAACAGCATTATCAGTATAATCAGTAATTCTTCCAGTAATGGTCATTGCTTCATCTATCTCCTGATATGCTTGTGAGGTCATCTTTACGAGATCAGATCTATCAATGAGCTTTATAACACGAAGTGACCTTGATCCTGCTGAAAAGTCACGCTTTGATTCAGAAAGACCTTCAAGTTTGTAATTACCTTTTTCAAGGCCTTCTGTTGGAATAGTTGCATTAAATGTTGTATCTCCCTTTTCAGTAACCTGGTAGGTAGTTCTTGCTATCTCAACCGGGATGTTAATTGAATGAGAAAATACAAGGTCAATTGTGTCTGGAGGAGGAACATTTGTCGTAACTGTTACGTTTATCTCTTCTCCAACTCTGACTTCTGACGGGGCATCAAGATTCAGGTAATATGCTTGTACCGGTCCGGTTCCGATTAATAAGATAATCAGACTGATAAATGAAATCAGGTAAAATTTTCTATTCATGCAGATGTCACCTATAAATTCTCCGGGGTATATTTTATCGCCTGAGTGTAATAGATATGTTGGTATCTATTGGATCATTAACTCTTGTAGTCAATCAAATCCAAAGGAAAAAATATGAAAAATATTGATTATTCACGCCCGATTGCAATTTGGACTGGGGAAGATAGAATTTTTAATGAGGTGCTACCATCTGTTACTGCAATTATCCGGTCAGGCGGCTGCTCATGGAACAGATGTCTTATGTGTCAATACAGGCATGAAAGAATACCAACAAAAAGCAGAGAAGAACTCTCTTCCTTTATGAGAGACCAGGCAGGAGCACTCCTCGAAAAGGTTAAAGAGACAGATAATCCTTTAGTCAAACTTTATACATCAGGTAGTTTTTTTGATGAGAAAGAGGTTCCAAAAGAGATTAGAACCGAAATAGCAAAAATTGTCGCAGGAAGGACTTTTATCGTTGAATGTAGGGCTGATTATATAAATGGTGATGATATTGCTGAATTTATCGCGCAGATGAATAACATTCATGAGAATAGTCGTCTGTTTGTTGCAATAGGTCTTGAGACTTCTTCAGATTTGATACGAGAAAAGTGTATAGATAAAGGAATTACATTTAAGACTTATACAGAAAAGACAGAAGAAATTCATAAGGCTGGAGGTTTTGTAAAGACATATCTTCTTCATAAACCGCCGTTTCTTACTGAAAATGAAGCATATCAGGATATGATTAAAACAATTTCTGATATCAGGCCATATACTGATCTGTATTCATTAAATCCGTGCGCAGTTCAAAGAAATACTTATCTTGAAAAACTATGGAAGCAGGGTTGTTATCGTCCACCATATCTCTGGAGTGTTTCAAAGATTCTCTCTGAATCAGATCTCCATATTACTTGTGATCCTTTACTTGGCGGTACGAAACGGGGAATTCATAACTGTGGAAAATGTGATGAGATGATTCTTGATGCAATTAGAGACTATAATATTAGTGGTGACCGTGAGTTGATGAAATCAGTCATGGAGATGGAATGTGACTGTAAAAATGAATGGGAATGTGTAATGGATAATGAAAAACCCTGGGCAATGCCTTTAACTTTTTAATTCTTTTGTAACTTTTTAAGTTCATCATACAGTATTGGAAAGAATGCTCCTGCATCACTTACAATTCCTATAGCCTGAGTGGTTCCTCTATCCATTAATTTTGTCAGGGTTGACGGGTTAATATCAACACAGACAGTTTTTACATATGCAGGAAGACAGTTTCCAACTGCAACTGAATGAAGCATTGTAGCAACCATCAAGACCATTCCAAATTCAGGGATATATCTTCTCATTGCATCCTGAGCTTCCATAGTATTTTGGATTACATCAGGAAGCGGGCCATCATCACGTATTGATCCTGCAAGGACGAATGGAATATTATTTTTGATGCATTCGTACATTATACCGGATTTTATAATACCTGTATTAACTGCATTTTTTATAGAACCGGCACGCATTACTTCACTTATTGCATATATGTGGTTTTTATGTCCTGCAACAGCAAGTTCACCTCTCTTGAGATCCATCCCTAACGAGGTTCCAAAAAGACTGTATTCGATATCGTGTGTTGCAAGAGCATTACCTGCGAACAGGACATCAAGAAAACCCTCACGAAACATTCCGGCAACTGACTCAACAGCACCGGTGTGGATGATTGCCGGACCACCTACAAGTCCAATCTTTAATCCTTTCTCATGTGTATCAAGGATCTCTTTTGCAATCTTTTGAATAGTAGTTCTTGTCGGACGTTCAGATGAGATATCTCCACCCATAAATTCAAATTCTTCCTGTGTTCTTGATCTCTCCGGAGGTCGTATTTTTACACCCTTCTCCCCAATTACTACAAGATCTCCTTTATGGAGTTTTGACATAGGGATGGTTTTTGCAGTTTTTTTATCCTCCGAGACTATGATAAGATTATCCATCTCAATACTATCGACTTTTATCCATGTTCCACCACTCTTTATCTGAGTGGGGTAATTTGTAGTAGAGTAGAAACCTTTAGGTACAATTCCAGGGCCTTCGGCAGGAAGAAGAGTTACATCATCATTATCAACAAGTCTTGCTCCATGACGATGAAGCCTGCTGATAATCATCTCAAGTTTTTCAGGAGAGTTTGCAATTATGGTAATTCTTGCAAAGCTTGTATCGGTTTTCTTTTTCCCTACAATGACTTCATGTATCTCAAAGTCACCGTCCATATCAAGGGTGGTATCAAGGACTTTTTCTATGATCCCTGAATCCATGATATGTCCTTCAAGTTCAATATCACGGGAAAAGCTCATCCTAAATATTCAATTGCTAATCATATCAACTTTTAGATGATTTTTGATTTTTTTGATAATTAAGATAATTTATTAAAGAATTTTTCTGCAAGTAACAGATCATCAGGAGTATTAAGGTTAAAGGTAAGAGCAGGCGAAGATATTATCATTCTCTCTTCAGTCTGTTCTTCTTTTACAATTTCACCCAAAAGAATATTTATTCCCGCTGGTGCAGCATCTATCCCATCTATTTTTTCTATGTATTGTGGAGTAACTCCGGTCTTTTCATAACAGGATAATGGGATCCAAACTGATAAAGCAGGTTTACCTGATTGCTTATATCTATTGCTTATCTCATCAAGATGTTTGTCAGAAATACCCAAAATATCAACACAGATTGTCAGAAACGGTCCGGTTATCTCAAGAATTTCTACTGCAGATATTAGATCATTAACATATCCGTTACCATCTTCTTCAATAAAATCAAGATTATGTGCCCGACAGTAATTATTAGTCAGAGGAGTTTTATGTGAAGTAATAATTACAGGTTGCAAGTTTGTTTTTTTTATTGTATCAAGAACATATTTGATAAGAGGTTTATCGAATACTCTAATCAGGGCTTTTTCTCCGCCATGAAGCCGGGTTGCCAGCCCTCCGGCCATGATTAAACCATACATGAAGAAAAAGCCTCTAAAAATTTACTATTCGCATCATGAGTATTAACTGATATTCTGATATGTTTTGGCAATCCAAAAGATGAACAATCTCTTACAAGAATTCCATATCTTAAAAATTGTTCCTGGACTTCTGATGCATCTCTATCAGTTTCGATTAATAGATAATTTGTACTACTGTTCGAACAGTTATATCCAAGATTAGTTATATATGTAACAATTCTGTTTCTTTCCTCAGTAATATATTCCCTGGATTTTTCAAGATCTGTATATGCCTCAAAGGCTCTGATAGCAAGTGCCTGCCCTGCGGCACCTACAGTCCAGGGTGCCCGGACAACTTCCATGTCATGCACAAGAGATGGATCTCCAATTCCATATCCAAACCTTATTCCCGGCATTGCGAAGCTTTTTGTCAGTGTTCTGATAACAAAGAGATTTTCATCACGAGTATCGGAAACGGATTGTTTTGGTTCTGCAAGATCAATAAATGCCTCATCAACACAGAGTAAACCACCATCATCCCTGATCTGACATAATGTTGAAAGAATCTTTTTTTTGGCAATTAAAATTCCTGACGGATTTTCAGGATTGCAGAGAAATGTAAGGTTTGCCGGGCCATTATCATCTCTGATATTAGCGCCGGTCAGAGATGATGAAAGCGCATATTCAGCAAATGTATGAGGAGGAACCATTACGGTCTTACCCGGCCCTAAAATCGTGTGACAAAGAGTCCGGATGACTTCAGCCGATCCATTTCCTACGGTGATTTCTTCGGGTTTGCGGTGATGATGGCTTGCTATTATCTCTTTTAACTTTGAATAATCATCATCCGGATATTTGTGTATTAATTCATGAGGAATTGTAAAATCAAGTGTTGGAGGAAGTGGATTTAAACTGATACTGAAATCAATAAAATCATCATCAAAATCTGCATAGACAGGTTTTTTTCCACCATGTATTGCTTTGTTATATTTCATCTCTTTTTTTCCTATTCTTACTATTTGGTGCCAAATATTAGAATTTACTCGTATCTCTTTGTCGATTTTTATAACGAAAGGGATATATAATCCCAAGATCCAGTATGATTATCCCTTTGAGTCAGACTAATGTCTTACTGATGTCCGACAGTTGTCAGACATCTGACCGACATGTGTCAGATTTCAGGAGTATATGTCATGAAACGCATTACCATCAGATTGCCGGAACAACAGATCTCTCTGTTAGAACGCATGGTGGATACCGGGGAATTTCCAACGGTAAGTGAGGCCATCAGGGATGCGGTTCGTGAATCAATAGAGAAGCGGGCAAGCCGTGTTCTCTCAGACAGTGATCAACTGTCATTTTAGTGTGAGGGGGATTTAAGTATGCAGAGTATCATCAACGAAGCAGTCAGATACGCAGAGCGTGAAAAGGAAACTCAGAAAATGATGTGCAACTATGAGGACGATCTTGACGGTCAGCCCCGTATTGTCATAATTGGATGTGGGGGAGCAGGAAATAATACTATCAACCGGCTTCATGACATGGGGGTCCAGGGTGCTGAAACCATTGCAATCAATACTGATAAGCAGCATCTTGATATGATTCAGGCTGACAAGCGCATACTCATAGGAAAGAGTCTTACAAAAGGACTTGGTGCAGGCGGTTATCCAGAGGTAGGGCAGAAAGCTGCTGAGATGGCAAGACCAACCTTTGAGTCTTTACTTGAATCAGCAGATCTATGTTTTATCACCGCCGGGATGGGTGGAGGAACAGGAACCGGATCTGCACCTGTTGTTGCCCAAATTGCAAAAGATCAGGGAGCAATTGTTGTTGGTATGGTCAGTTATCCATTTGATGTTGAGAAGGCACGTCTTATTCGTGCTGAAGATGGACTCGAATCTATGTCTAAGGCATGTGATTCTGTGATTCTTCTTGATAACAACAGACTAAAGAGTTTTGTTCCAAACCTGCCACTTGCACAGTCATTCTCTGTAATGGATCAACTGATTGGTGAGACAGTTAAAGGAATCACCGAAACTATCACAGAGCCATCTTTAATTAACATTGATTATGCTGATGTAAGAGCAATCATGAGCAAGGGCGGTGTCGCAACTATGCTTGTCGGCGAGTCAAAACAGCAGAATAAAGCCGAAAGTGTGGTGCGCGAATGTCTTTCAAATCCAATGCTTGATATTGATTACCGCGGCGCAACTGGTGCTCTCATCCACATTACCGGTGGCAGTGACCTGACTCTCATTGAATCAGAAGAGATCGCTTCCTCACTGACTTATGAACTTGATCCACATGCTGATGTTATCTGGGGAGCAAGAATACGCAACGATATGGAAGGAAAAGTACGTGTAATGGCTATTATGACTGGAGTTAAAAATGGAGACGTCCTTGCAACACCAAAACATCCATACCGTACACAACTTAAACAGATGGAAGATAAGATAAAATATCCAAAATCACCAGATATTTCAAGAATCAGATCAGGATCGCCTGCTGTCAGCGCTGATTATGCAAGCGGCCCTGAAATTATGTGGATGTAAGAGAGATACAGTCTGCTTAAACCTCTTTTCACATATTTCTCTTCATCTTCCCTGATTTTGCGAAATCTTTAAGTAGGTATATAACCACATCATATGGGAAGGTCTCTTTAGTTTCCTTCGCGAAAACTATAATCGAAGTTTCAGAATTTTCTGATTACTTTTGGTATTGGGAGTCGAACATACGTGGATCGTGTAGCGAACAAGAAAAGTCGTCGAACAGATGATATTTTTATCAGCCTTGTTAGGTTGATAAGCAGTTTTCATTGGCAGAGGCCATTGTTTAAACATTGTTCAGTAATTTTCGCGCATCTCTTTAACGTATACCCCAGATTGTTCTCGCGTAAATCTAATGTCTCATCCATGACAGGCATTTGCCTTAAATTTGCGGGGATTTGATAGATATGATCAACGATCTGATAGATAAGAGAAAAGTAACGATTAATACTTCCGAAGATCACAAAGTCAAGCGGAATGAATTTAATGCGCAGGCAAGTCAGTTTGCAAGAGAGAGAAATACCTTAAACAATCAGACTCGCGAATGTGTAGATGAAGCCCAGAAACACAAAGAACTGCGTGATCAGTTTAACAAGGAAGTTTCAGAGTTAAAAGAGCAGCGAAATGAACTCAATGAAAAGGCCAATGTAATCTTTGCAGACATTGATGTTTTCAAGAAGGTTCATGGCGGAATGAAAAGCCGTGGCCTTAAAGAATTACATAAACAGATTGAGCATCTTGAGTTCCGTCAGCAGACTGAAGTTTTTACTACTGAAAAGGAACGAGAACTCATTGAAAAGATCAAAGCACTTAAAGATCAACTTCGCGAACAGGAAGCTGAAATAGAGCAGAATAAGGAAATACGTGAAAAAATTACAGAAGCTAAAGAATATCGGCGTCAGGCTTCTGAAATTCATGAGCGTGTAACTGTCCTTGCTGAAGATGCTCAAAAACACCATGACCTCATGGTTGAGTGTTACAGAAAGGCTGACTCTTCAAGAGAAGAAGCTGATGCATCACACAAGAAGTTTGTAGAAGCACAGGAAGCTGCTGATAATGAACACAAGCAGTTTATCTCATGCCAGAAAGAACTTCGTGATTATGATAAGGTAATCGGCGGAATCCGTAAGAAGAGTAAAAAGGTTAAATCCACAAAGGAGAACAAGGAAGTCAGAAAGGAAGCAGAGCAGATCTTTTCACAGTTCAAAGCTGGAGAAAAACTCACTACCGAAGATCTTCTTCTCCTTCAGCGCTCAAAGCTTATCTAAATATCATATCTTTTTTTTTATTTCTAAAAGACTCAAAAGAACTAATTATATACTTATGAGTCAATAAAAATGTAATGAGTTTTCGGACACTGGTCTTAAATATTGACCGTGATGACGATATCGGGTTTAAATCTCATGTTGACAGCCCTGTTATTGGCTATGAGGCCTGCCTTGATACAGCAGTAAGGCTCGCACTTGCAGATCCTGAAGATTCAGATGTTAATGCAATTTTTAAAGCTCTTTCTACTTATAAAGAATTAAAGGAAACAGGGGAAGAGGTCTTTATCGCAGTACTTGGTGGCAACCATTTTCGTTTTATAGATGGTGACCGAAAGATTGCGATGATGCTTGAAGATATTGTGAAAGAATTTAAAGTCGATAATTGTATTCTGATTACTGATGGAGGTGAGGATGAATATGTGCTTCCAATTATCCAAAATATTATCCCAATCAGTTCTATTCAAAGAGTTGTTGTATCGCAGATGCCAAATCTTGAAGGAACTTTCTATATTCTGAAAAAAATCATCAACGATCCTAAATTTTCAAAAATAGTACTTGTTCTTCCAGGTTTAACGCTTCTTTTATATGCTATATGTTATGGTATTGGCAGACCTGAAATAGCAACGATGATTATTGCTGCTGCAATTGGTGGATATTTATTATATAAGGGCTTCTCGCTTGATGATGTCCTTCGAAAAGAGGTTACTACATTAAATACCACTCTATATCGTGGCAGGTTTTCATTTGTAACCTATATTGGTGCAATAATTTTTATTATTGTCGGACTCATGGAAGGAATGTCAACACTTTCAACCTGGTGGGATGGAACAGGCATAATTCCAATGATTATGATATTCTTCTGGGGAAGTATCTTATGGTTTACTTTATCTCTTATCCTATCGTCGATTGGAAATTTGATAGATGGTTTTATTTATGATCTACAGTCGGTTTCTAAACCTGTAGTCTATGCCTATTTCTCAAGTGCTGCTGGAATTATCGTGTATGGAGGTATCAGTTATATATTATCAGGTTCAGGGATTAAGAATTTCCCGGTTTCTCCGGAGATTGGTTTTACATACATCATTCAGGGAGCAATAATTGGACTTATCTGCGGACTTGTTGGAATGGTGCTTCAACATATGGTCTCAAGATGGGCAAGAATTATTCCTGAAGAAGAGAACAACTTTTCAAAATTAATTGATTAATTTTTTTATCTGACGTATTCCTTAATTAATAAGTACTTATATAGTATTCTACTTACATATCGATGCATTGTCTGCCACTTACTCATCTTGTGGCTCTTAGTAGAAGTTTAATAAATAGGTTTTCCATCTACATTTAGAGTTTTTTCGATGATATGGCTTGTAATTGTAGCAGTAATAAAAGATTGATTGTCCAATCCTTTTTTTATTTTTGTAATTCCCTTGCAAACATTCTGACAGCACTGTCTTCATCACAAAGTGCTCTCTTAAGAATTGGTTCAAGATCTTGTGTGGTTCCAATTTTACTAACTGCACGAATAGATCTTAATCTGACTCCGGAATCTTCGTCCATTGTTGCCGCAGTCAGATATGGAAGAATAGCCCGGTTACCAATCCGGCCTAAAGTTTTTACTGCTTCACGTCTGACATATACAGATTCGTCTGATATTAGTTTTAATACTACATCAAGGGATGAAAGCCTGCATGATGAAACTCTTAATGAAATCACACAACCAAGTCGTATACGCCATTCTTCATTTTCTAATCCTTTTATAATATATGGAAGAGCGATGCTTCCCATAAGCCCAAGTGCTTTAGCTGCCGCTTCTCTTACATAACGATCATCATCAGCAAGTGATCGAATTAATGCTTTAACTGCTTTTGTAGAATTTGAATTTGAAACGGCAATTACTGCTGCCCTTCTAACATAAGATGATTCATCTTTTAATAATGAGATTAATGGAAGCAGTGCTCTTGGATCTGATAATGAAGAGAGAGCATCCACAGCATCTTCCCGAATTGACTCATCTTCACTTTTTATTCCTTTAATTATCTGATCAAAATCACCTCCAAAGTTATCAGTTATGTTCTCTCCATTTTTCTGATCTATTCTTCTTTCAATTATATCAGTAATTATAGCCTCGACAAGTCTCCTGTCTTTAACATATAACAGAAGCACCATTATTGTTGCAAGATCAAGCCCAGAATATAGCATTACAAAAGAGATACTAAATACTGAGCCTTTGATCTCTGAAACTATCCAGAATACACAGACACATATTAAAATGGTACCAAGAAGCCTGATACCTGATTTTGGATACCAGAGGGCTAATAGAATTATTGGAATCAGATAAAGATGAGGGATGAAAACATAAATAAAGCGGAATCCTGTCCATGGACTCGACCAAAGAACATAAACAGATACAAAAAGAGAAATGAGTGAAAGAATAGCAATAATTAATAGTTTTGTAGTTTCTATGTATCCACGATTTATCTTAAAAATGGAAGATAGAAATCCATTCATCAATCTTTACTCTTCGCCAAATATTGTCATTCTTGCAGCTTTTTCAAATTCATCCTGATTTTTGATTGCTTCAAGTTGATGTTCACAGGTGTCCCAACAATAATATTTATCAATCTGCATTAACTGAACCCAGCGGTTAGTAATCTCCACTCCTATCTTTGCAATTTCAGGATAAGTTTCAGGTCTTGGATTTTCGCAAACCTTTGCAACTTTTAACTCTTTTATTATATTGACCATTGCATCACCGACAAGTTTGGTCTGATACCAAGGGTTCTTCTGCCATCTGTGGGTGAGCATTTCCATAAGGTTTAAATTTTTAAATTTCTTCAATTCAGGAATATTTATCATCGGATTGAGTTTCATCTCACTCATAACCTCACCAAGAAGAAGGTCACGACCATAATACATTCCGTTGTGCATTACAAAGTATCTACGCGGAATATAATCTTTAAATGAGACAAGGTCATGCATATCACGCATGCTTTCTTTCATCAGGTAATATACCTGAGCATTTCTCATAACCGGGCAGAGTTTTGCAAGAACAATATTTGAGAGTAACATCCATGGAATTTCGATGATTGTTTCATGAAAGAGCATGTAGAGATAGAACATCAGTTTCTTTTTAATCCAAAAGTCAAGATGTCTTGTCTTTTCATCTTTTAAGACATCAAGATATATCTGTTCCATCCCGACAGTTGCTGATACTTTATCAAATGAAAGAACTTTGTATCCTCCATCCTTTGCAGCAATACCTTTTAAAAGAAGCCGGATAGCATTCTGAGCGATCACAAAGTCCTTTAGCATACCTATCTGCTGATTTGAAAAGACGATAACATTTCTACTGTTAGTGTAGGTATATTGATCAAGCAGAATACCCTTTCTTGGTGCTTCCTGTTTTCGTTGAAGATGGATAGTTATTCCAAGTTGATCTTCAATGTGATCCAGTAAAGATTGAAGGGAAGATGAGATCTCGTATTTGTTATCCATTAGCTCACTCGATTATATGGTGATCCTGTTATTTATAGAACCCTATTTTGTTCTGTTAAGTTTTTTTATATTATTATAATTATTAAATATTATCATAATTATCGTCTATATTTGCCGAATTTTAAGAATTGTATGGGATTAAGAGAATATATCAAGTATGTAATAAAAACAATATTATATTAATATTTAGAGATAACTTATTATATCGTAAATTATTAAACCGAAATTTAAATCGATTGATTATGTGAATGACAAAATTATAATCCTCTATTTGTGTTCAGGATTTGTTTGAAAAAAGTATAAATAGTAATAAATTTCTTGATTGAAGCAAAATATTCGAGAAAATGTTAATTATCAGGTGTTAAATTCTAATGTCAGATTTGATGTTAAAATTTAACGTTAATGATTGCTAATTTGATAAATTCTGAATCAAATTCAGTTATTCTCTAAATTTTATTTATTTTAAAATTATTTATATAGTTTTTATAATTATAATTATATTCTAACCTGGACTCCTCTCTCATTAAGATATTTCTTTACATCAGAAACTGTCAACTCACCATAGTGAAACACACTTGCGGCAAGCACTGCATCTGCCTTTCCCTTAACAAAACCATCATAAAAATGCTCAAGTTTTCCGACTCCGCCCGATGCAATTACAGGAATATTTACTGTCTCTGATATCTTTTGAGTAATAGGGATATCAAAGCCATCCTTCATTCCATCAGTCTCCATAGATGTCAGTAAGATTTCACCCGCACCATTCATTTCACCATTAATTGCCCATTTTAAAGCATCTATGCCTGTAGGTTTTGATCCACCATGAGTAACAACCTCATACCAGCAGGAATTACCATCTTCAAGAATAACCATGGTTCCATCAGGATTAGGATTATAATTTCTTTTGACATCAATTGCAAGAACAATACACTGTGTTCCAAATGCTTCAGAAGCTGCTGTTATAAGAGAAGGATTAGCAACAGCACTTGAATTAATACTGACTTTATCAGCACCGGCTCTTAATACCTGACGAATATCATCAATAGTCCTGATTCCGCCACCAACTGTTAATGGGAGAAACAGTTTATCAGCCGCACGTTTGATTACATCAATTATCATTCCGCGTTTTTCTCTTGATGCTGTAATATCAAGAAAAACAACTTCATCAGCACCCTGCTCATTATAACGATAGGCAAGTTCTACCGGATCTCCCGCATCACGAAGACCAACAAAGTTAGTTCCTTTAACAACCCGTCCATCTTTGATATCAAGGCATGGAATAATCCGCCGGCTCAAAACCATATAAAAAATTCTTCTTAATAACCTAATTACTTATCTTTTTCATATTGACAATACAACATATTATCACAACCAGGATGACTATGAATTCAGGCGAATCTAAAATAGAATGGGCAAGGCAGTATATGCCGGTCCTTAATGTAATCACCGAACGCTTTGTTCGTGAAAAGCCTTTTAATGGAATGACAATTGGAATGGCACTTCATGTTGAAGCAAAAACCGCAAATCTTGTAAAAACCTTTGCTGCCGGAGGCGCAAAAGTTTACATCACCGGATGTAACCCTCTTTCTACTCAGGATGATGTAAGTGAAGCATTAAATGATATTCCAGGAGTTACATGTTTCGCAAAACGTGCATGTTCTGTTGAAGAATATTATAAAGCAATTGATGACGTGCTTGATGCAAAACCAGAAATCACTGTGGATGACGGAATGGACCTAATTCACAGACTTCATACCAAAAGACGTGAACTTTTATCAAATATAATTGGCGGATGTGAAGAGACCACAACCGGAATTCATAGACTACGTTCAATGGCAAAGGAAGGAAAACTTGAATTTCCAGTCCTTGCAGTAAATGATACTCCAATGAAACATTACTTTGACAATGTCCATGGAACCGGAGAAAGTGCTCTTTCTGCTATAATGATAACAACCAACTGTTTAATCGGCGGAAAATGGTTTGTTATTGCAGGATTTGGATATTGTGGCCGGGGACTTGCTAAAAAAGCTGCAGGTCTTGGTGCAAAAGTAATTATAACCGAAATTGATCCACGTCGTGCACTTGAAGCACACATGGATGGTTATTGTGTAATGACAATGGAACAGGCAGCAAAGATAGGAGATATCTTTGTAACAACCACTGGAAATAGTGACATCATTACAGAAAAGCACATCAGGATAATGAAAGATGGAGCAATCCTCTCAAATGCAGGACACTTTAATGTTGAGGTTGATGCAGTATGGCTTGAAAAGAATGCCACTTCAAAAGTTGAACATGATGGAATAACATCCTATAAAATTGGGAATAAGACCATCAACCTGCTTGCAGAAGGAAGACTTGTAAATCTTGCTGTTCCAAAAGGAATGGGACATCCAATTGAAGTTATGGATCTTTCATTTGCTCTACAGGCATTATGTGCTGAATATGTTGCAAAACACAAAAAAGAGATGTCACCCGGAGTTCTGGATGTGCCTGATGAAATTGACAGAGAGGTGGCATCAATTAAATTAAAATCACTTGGAATTAGTATTGATGAACTTTCTGTTGCTCAGAAGAAATATATGAACAGCTGGGATATTGGAACATAAAAATTAAGAAATAATTATCGGGTTTTTAGATACTCCGATATTATTTATCTTATCTTTTTCTGTAATGACATCTTCAGTATCAATGATTATTCCAATATAATACTCTCCAGGTGTCAGATTCGCAGGGATCCCCGCCATTGCTGTCCCTGTTCTAACCAGGCCTGCCGGAAGGTTTTCAATTGTTCCAAGTGCTAAAAGAGTGTTATCTTTTGTTATTGTATTATTTGGAGACAGATACAAGCCTACAATGAATGATCCTGCATCAACATCACCATCATTTTTGATAGTTGTGTTAACTGATATATCATCTCCGGCATGTGCCTGCCCCTCTGTTGTAACTTCAACAACTGTAAGATCTATCTTTTTATCGGTTGCGGCTATTGGTTCTTCTGTCTGTGTCACCTGAATCGGAGTATTTTGAGAAGTAATTTTTAATGCTCCTGTTTCAGCAAATCTTACATTGTTTGATTCATCAGATTCTATAATCACAAATTCGCTGTCTATAACCACTCCAAGATAGTAAGTTCCAGGTTCTATGTTATTTGGAATAGTAACCATTGATGAACTGGTTCTCGAAAGTCCTGCTCCTAAATCTGATACCTGACCTTCTCCAAGTAATATGTCATCTTCTGAAATTGTAACATCTTTTGAAAGATACATTGATACTGTAAATTCTCCGGCAAGTCCGTCACCTACATTTTTAATTGTTGCATTTACAGGAATTGTCTCTCCAGGAGTTCCATTAATGACAGATGTAACTGATTCTATTGTTAGATCTGGACGTTTTGCAAGAGTTTCTTTAATAACACTTGATTTTTCAATTACAAGTGGTGGATTTCCAAGTGTAGATCTGTAATCCTGAGTAAATGATTCTGGAATTACAACTTTTGAAGTCGTTGATACTGCATTGTTGTTTTCACTTACTTCCATGATGGAATTTATCTGATCAGCAATTGCACCAATGTAATAACTACCAGGCGATAATTTCTGTGGGCTGATATATCCTTCATATTCGCCAACAGTGTCCTTTAGAAGGTTTTGAATTAAATAATAGCCAATAGCGTTATCTTCTGTGGTTATGTTTTTGTCTGGTGATGAGTAGAAGGAGATATAAAATTCTCTTGTGGGTTTAAAACCTTCATTAGCAATTTTAAAGGCTATTCTAAGTTGATTTGAGGATTCATCCCAAACAGCATTGAATTCCTTGAATGCAATGTCAGGTCCTGTTGGATCAGGTTTTTTAGTAAGATCTATATCGGTTTTTATCATCTCATCATCTTCTGGTTTTTCTGTAGGCCGCAGGGTTGGAACGGATGTTACTACTACATCAGCAAGCGCTCCTACTTTTTTCCGATATGGATCTGAAATATATGGATCAATTTCTTCAGCTTTGGCATAGGCTGATTTTGCTTCGGCAGTCCTGCCAAGGGCATTGAGTGTGATTCCTTTCCAGTACCAGGCTCCAGCATGTTGAGGATTTTGCATCAGAGTTATTTCTAAAAATTCTAAAGCGCGATCATAGTGTTTCAGGAAAAATTCAGAGACGCCTTGTTTATACCATTCATCCGGGTTTTCATAGTAATCAGTATAAGTCGCCCCAATTACAGACCCTGTTAAAATGAAAATAAACAATAAACAGAGTGATGTCCTAATTATTTTATTAAAATGAATCATCATTTCCATGTAGTATTTATCATGGATAATGATATTGTTGTGGATTGGGTCTTATACACCAATACTTGCAAGGGTTACATTCTCATTAACTGATAACCAGTAGCCCTGATAAGGTTCAAGTTTCCCGCTTGTTGTATCAGCAGATGTTTGATTATTTATTATTGGATCCATATAATGTTGACTGACAGCATCCCATCTGATTAATTCATTCCAGGATTTCCTGACCGATAGTAGCATATCACGTGGAGAAACCTGGTATATACCTGATAATCCAATCATATTCCAACCGCTCGCAAGTTCTTTTGTTGGTGGAACCTGAAGGGGATCTGTTGAAAATTGAATCAGTATCTCTACAGGGTTTACAGAGTAGATGAAATATCCTTCAAGTGGCTGCAAGGTATCTTCCTTTGATATTATCTGCCATTTATTGTCTTTATATGTCCAGATATTTCGTCCAGAGGTTTCTACATTTTCAAATAATGATGCTTTGCTATATTCGGATGCCGGTCTTCGTGGAATGCTGATAAAATTCCATCCCTGATTTAAAGTTATCTTTCCGTAATCTGAACTTTTCGTTGATTCAGTCTGTGAATTGATTTCTGGTGATTCATCGGCGACAATTGGTGATATCAATAAAACTGATGATATTATGAGAATAATGAGTAATAAATACCAGAGGAGTCTCATATTATGTCAACTATATTTTTATCTACATTTCATTATATTACTATCGATAATTAAAATTATATCAAGTATAATATTAATTGTGCAGTCATTAAAACTTGATTCAAATAGTTTGAAATTTTCTCTTGATCTCAGTTTTAAATGTGGACAGATCTTTTTCTGGGAAAAGAATGATGATATCTGGACAGGAATTCTTTCTGGAAAAAATGTTTGTATTAAGCAGGATGGGGATACTATCTTTTGGTCTGGCGCAGAAGAGAAGGATATTATCCTGTTTCTTGGATTAGATCAAAATATTCCTGAAATTCTAAAAGATATTAAGAGTTCAATCATAGCATACCGGAAAACAAATGATGAGATCTTTGATATTGCGGTAAATTTTGGTTCAGGCCTTAGATTATTTCGTCAGGATCCTTATGAGTGTCTTATTAGTTTTATATGTTCAGCAAATTCCAACATTCCTACGATTGGTAAACGTATTACTCTTCTCTCAAAGATGTTTGGATTAGAAGTCTCTGATTCGGTTTTTTCTTTTCCATTACCTGAAATACTTGGAGAAGCAGAAGAAGATGAAATCAGACAGTGTTCCACCGGTTATCGTGCACCATATCTGAAAAAAACTGCATGTTTTATTACAAAAAATCCTGATTTTCTTAAATCAATTGAAAAGTTGCCCTATATAGAAGCAAAAGAATCATTGATGCAATTATCAGGAGTGGGACCAAAAGTTGCAGATTGTATTCTTTTATTTGCATACGGTAAATATGAAGCAGTTCCTGTTGATGTGTGGATTAAGAAAATTATTATTGGACATTATAGTCAATTTTTGGATGAAGGTAAAATGTCTTATAATGAAATGGGTAATTTTTGTAGGAGATATTTTGGTAAATATGCCGGATATGCACAACAGTATATGTATACAGCAAGGAATGAAATTTCTGGATTGATAAAGGATTGATTATTTGGGATAGATATTAAAATCCGGATTAAAATGCTATGTTTTAGTAATATAAACTGGTTTTTTACCCGATACTTGGTAGATAATTACTATTTTATCCAAAAAAAAAATAAAATCCAGCGAAATAAATGAAACTTTCATACTTAAACATCTTTACTGGACAGTCTCTACCATTAATCTCTCTTTCTCAAAAGATGAGATACTGTTCAACACGAGACAAGTCTTATGGTTGAGGTAAAACAGAGAACAATAATTAAAGTAAAGAAATAGTTGGGAAAGTATTCAAGAATGTATCAAAACATTTCAAAACCATATCCGTCATCATAAAGTATTTACTATAAAATAACTCTCAACCATAACAATTTAAAAATTAATAAAAATATTCAATTCTACAAATATAAATCATTATAATTTCATATTCTTAAAAAATGGTAACACATAAATAAGATTCGTAACACAATTGTATGTGGTAATCATGCATATTCCTGATGTATTCATCCCTATAGGGCAAAGTTCCCTATATTGGCTGATAGCAATTGTGGCTATCTTTTTTGCTTTAAGATGGGCACGAAAAGAATTGACTGAAGACAAAATACCCCTGATTGCAGTTCTTGCTGCGGGTATCTTTGCAATTCAAAGTTTTAATCTTCCAATTGCAATGGGAACATCTGGCCACTTGGTTGGTGGAGCACTTGCTGCAATAGTGCTTGGTTCACCTTTTGCTGCTGTTTTAATCCTTACACTTGTCCTGATTATTCAGGGACTTATCTTTGGTGATGGAGGAATTACTACAATGGGTGCAAATATCATCAATATGGGATTAATCGGAGGTTTTGTCGGATATTATAGTTTCCAGGCTTGCAAAGCTACAATCTCTAATATCTACGTTAGTGCAGGAATTGCTGCTTGGTTAGCTTGCCTTATTCCAGCAATTGCATGTGCAATTGAGATGACTATTGCAGGCACTTTCCCACTTGTTCCTGGATTAATTGCAATGGGATTATATCATGCAGTTATTGGAGTAATTGAAGGAATTATCACTGCTGTGATTATTTACCTTATAGCAAAATCGAGACCTGATCTTTTAGATAAATCAGTAGGGGGTTTTGAATAATGATGAATGATAAGACCTTTATTATTGTTGGTCTGATAATTGCAATATTAATTGGCATTGTTGCTGTATTTTGTGCATCAGGCGATCCAGATGGACTTGAAAGTACAGCCCTCGTTGTCTCTGACCAAAAAGATCTAACAGGTGCTACACCAGAAGATTCAGATCCGGAGAGTATTGGTACAAAATCTATTGAATACTCTGCACCGATGCCTGATTATTCCATGGGTGAAGAATCTGGACCGATTGGGGGAATTGCAGCAATAGTAATTGGTACTCTCTTAAGCTTGTTGGTAGCTATTGGTGCATTCAAATTGGTAACTAATGTAAGTAAGTAACAACATATTGTGATTAGAAGCAATATAGTATGAATATTCTTGAAACAGTAAAAGTAACATATGAGTATCGAGGTGGAATAAAAGCACTTGATGAAGTATCAATATCTGTTCCTGAAAATGGAGCAGTAGCCCTTCTTGGATCAAATGGAGCCGGGAAGAGCACTCTTATGCTTCATTTTAACGGAATATTATTCCCAACATCTGGAAAAGTAATTGTAGATGGGGAAGAAGTAACAAAGAAGAATATTAAACAGATTAGACAGAAGATCGGAATGGTTTTTCAGGATTCTGATGACCAGATATTTGCCCCAACTGTTCGTGAGGATATTGCTTTTGGACCTACAAATATGGGCCTTAAGCCTGATGAGATAAATGAAAGGGTTGATAATGCCCTATCCCTTCTTGAAATTACTCATCTAAAAGACAGACCTCCACATCAGTTATCAGGTGGAGAGAAAAAAAGAGTTGCAATCGCTGGGATTCTTGCCATGAATCCAAGAATTCTAGTCCTTGATGAACCAACATCTGGACTTGACCCTGCAGGTTGTCGTGATATTTTGTGTCTTCTACAAACTTTTGTCAGAGAAAAAGGTATTTCAATCATCTTTTCTACCCATAATGTTGAACTTGTCCCTGAACTTGCTGACTATATTTATGTCATGCACAGAGGCAGAGTTATTGGACAAGGAACTGTTAATTCAGTATTTTCTTCAAGAGATCTGTTAAATGCAGGTAAACTTGAACAACCTGTGCTTTCAAGATTAGTAACATCATTAAATGATAGAGGAATTTTTTTAAATACCGGCCATAAATTTGTTGAAGTATTAGATGCCGTAACAAACAGAATTTCCCCAAAGTTATGATAAATAATGATTGATGAATTATATTTAATTGAAGCTAATGCATCTGGTTCATCTCTAATCCATCGTCTTGATGCAAGAGTAAAATTTATTGTATCAATCTTTCTGATAATTATTGTTGTTGCATTTCCAAGAACAACACAGGTTTATAAAATTGCATTACCCCTGTTATTATTCTTCAGTATTATCTGGATTTTATCTGAACTGTCTTTTAAGATTTATTTGAAAAGATTATTACTAACTCTTCCATTTGGATTTTTCATAATATTCTTCCAGATCTTTTTTAAAAATCCGTATTATACGACATGGACAAATATTTCCATTATTCCATTCATTCCGGTATATCTTGAATCAATAGAGTTTGCAACAATTCTTGGTATAAAATTCCTGCTTTGTATTACATCAGTAATAATTCTATCATCAACTACAACTATGCAGGATCTATTATCAGCCGGTAGAAGACTTGGACTCCCATCAGTCCTTGCTCTTTCCCTCGGGATGATGATAAGGTATCTCTATCTGTTTGCAGAAATGTATGAAAGAATTGTTCATGCTCTAGCCGGGAGAAACTTTTACTCATTTAGTTCATCACTTCCTTATAAATATAGAATAAAAACAATTGGATATGCAATGGGTATTTTATTTTTGAGGTCATATGAACAAGGTGAACGGACTTTTACTGCAATGCAATGCAGGGGCTATGGATCCCATGTTTATGATAATATTGAACCAAAAAAGATGAATAATTTTGATTTAGTTGCACTGATAGCAGGAATTATGATAATATCTATAATCGTCTTATTTTCAACACTATTTTTTAATATTCTTCCAATCTAATTTTTATTTTCCAAGTTTTATTAAAACTTCTTTGATTTCTGTAGGATTTAAAATTTTGTCAACCGCTCCTGCCGTAATTGCAGAATTTGGCATTGTTTTAATAGATGCAGTTGAGGGTTCCTGAGCAAAAGTCTTTCCTCCTATTTCCTTAATATGAAAAAGACCTGCAGTTCCATCACAACCCATACCGGTAAGAACAAAGCCGGATATTTTATCATCAAATCTTTTCTTTAATGTAACCATTGTACAATCAATGGCAGGACGGACTCCATGAACTTTAGGTTCTTCATTAAGGTGGAGTATCCTGTTATTTTCAATTGTCAGGTGTTTACCAGCCGGTGCTAAAAAAATTGTTTTTGGAACAAGTTTTGTTTCTTCTTCACAGATAACAACATTCATTTCAGTAAGAGACTTCATATTTTTCCAGAATGGAATCGTGAAGGTTATTGGTAAATGCTGAATAATTATATAACATCCATTTACTACCGGGAAATTTTTGAATAAAACTTCAAGTAGATAAGGACCTCCTGTAGATGAACCTATTGTTATCAAATTCATATTAATTAACCGGCGGTAAATATTGGAAAAGACACTCAACTTTATTTATTAGTTCTTCCATCTCAAAAGGCTTTGTAATATAATCTGAAACATATTCCTGAAGTCCAAGCATTTTCTCATCTGGTTCGTTTTTTGCAGTTAGCATCGTAATAATTATACCCTTATATAAATCATTTTGAATTATTTCATTAATTGTATCCCAGCCATCCATTTCTGGCATCATAATATCAAGAAGAATTGCTCCATTAAAACCGTCTTTAATATGCTTGATACATTCCTGCCCACCTGTAGCAACAAAAACATTGTATCCCGCATTTTTTAAGATTATTTCCACACTTTTTCGGATATGCGCATCATCATCAACTATCATTACAGATTTTCCTAAATTATCTTCTGATATATTCATCAATCCACCTTTCTGAATTATTCTATAATAGTACTTATTAATTTATTTTTTCAAACGTCTGAAGTTGTCATTCAGACTTCAATTTAATAAAAAATGTAGTTCCTTTTCCAATTCCTTTGCTTTCTGCCCAGATATAACCACCATACCGATTGACTATCTGTTTACTTATTGTAAGTCCAAGACCGTGCGAATCACGTTCATGCCGGGAAATATCTGCGCGGAAAAAACTGTCAAAAATTCTGTCAAGATTTTCAGCTTCAATACCGATACCAGTATCCATAATTTTTATTGTTATAAATCCATCAGACTCTTCACCATCTATAGTAATAACTCCTTCTATATAGGAATATTTTACTGCATTTCCTATGACATTACTTAATAATGAATCAAAATGAATTTTAGAAAAGTTGGTAGTCAAAGTATCAGATAAATTGTTTATTACAGTAATACTTTTTTGGTGAATCATATATGAATTATCTTTTATTATTTCATCAACCTGCTTCGCTATATTAATAGCAGTTTTATCCGCATCCTTGTAAAATGCATTCATCTTTGCCATTTCAAGGATTTTATTGATAAGTTCTTTCATTATCCCGGCGTCAGAAATAAGCATATCAACGATATCGATGATTTCAGGATCTGTAACTCCTTTTTTTACATATGGAAGCATTGATACAAGTGGAGTTAACGGGGTTTTGAGATCATGTCCAATCTGAATGATAAATTCATCTTTTTGAATTAAAAATTTTTCAATTTGTTCAGTTCTTGCTTTTACTCTTTCTTCCATCTCACGGTTCATTCCAAGAAGTTGAGTTCTCAAAGAATCAAGTTCAATGGTTTTTTGATTAAGTTCTGAAGCGTATTTTATAAGATGCTGTTCTGCTTCTTTATTTATAGTAATATCCTGAAATATCCCTATTGCTCCTGTAACAACATTATTTCTAATTAGTGGGCGACTTTTTATCAGAATGAATTTGTATTTTAGGTCATCAAAATTTACTTTGAATTCTTTTTCAAGTTCTCTTGGAGAAGAAAGAGCTGTTTCAAGATTTTTTTTAAATTTTTGCTGTTCTTCTTCAGGAGTTCGGGCTATTATCCAGTCAAGAGTTATGGAATTTAAATCCGATGGAGCATTAAACATTGTAAAGACTTCTTTTGTCACTTTAAATTCTTTAGTAACAATATCATATGACCAGATCCCAATTTTTGCAATATTCTGAGCAAGATCAAGTTTCCATTGATTCTCTTCCATCATATCCTGATATTGCATTCTTCTGGAAATATCTCTTATAAGTCCTTCAAGTCCCTGAAAAGAGCCCAGTTCATCATATAACATACGACAACTGATTGATCCATATATCTTCTCATTATTAAATCCCTTCAAAGTTAGTTCATAATCCTGAACCCCATTCTTTTGAACCAATTCAGCAAGAAATAAGGTCCAGCGTTCAGGTTCATTTAATAATGCTTCAAATGAAGTACCAATTAATTCTTCTATTGATCTAAATCCAAGCGCTATAGCCATTGAAAGACTTGCTGAAATTATATTTCCATCATGATCTGTTCTGAAAAAATAGTCTCCAATATTTTCGATTATTGTACTAAATTGTTCCTCACGATTGTGAAGTTTTTCTTTTATTTTACATTCATTCAGTTCTGTTGCAATTAGTTTTGATAGTATTCGTAAAAAATCTATCTCATGGTTAGTCCATTGCCTATTTTCATCTGCATCCCAAGCTGTAATTGATCCATATATTTTTTTTTCAGACTTTACCGGAACAAAAAGGACACATCCAGAATTCCTTTTTTGCATTATCCTATGGATAATACCTTGAACATTTGAATACTTTAAGAGCCAGAATTTAACTGATTGTAAATTGTCTTTAATTTGTAAAATATCCGGATTGTTTTTCTCCCAGATAATGTCTATCATATCTCCCTTATCATGTGACCATAGAAATTTTTCATTTACAAAAGGGCTATTTTCTATTGTTAAGATCTCAATATATGATAGATATCTAACATTTAATAAAATTCCTGCATTTTTAAGGAATTCTTTAATTTTTTTATCATCACAAGTCTTGTTACATGGATTCATATAGTCAAGAATTATATCAAAATATGAATCCATAGATTTTTTTTCAACAATATCCATCTAATCACTTTTTTATAATAATAATTCCCTGTCAATTATAATTTTATTGAAGACTATATTCTAATATGAAGGATTGATATTTATAGATGTGCTCTTGATTATATCTGTAAAATTTCAATAAATAATAATTTAATATCTATTGAATTCACAATAATATATTGATATGAATGACAAGAAAACAAAATCTATTTCAGCAGATAAAATTAGAACTGTGAAGATCACTTTAAATAGTCCTCTGACTGATTCTGAAATGGATGATATATTTCAATTTAATCAGTTAATTAGAGCAAAGGAATTAACGATAAAAGTTGAGGATGATATTTTTTCTGCTGATTTATATCTTTTTGATCCTGAAAATTTATGGCAACGAATCCTGATAGTTTTGAAAGTTTCCAAAAATGATAAATTTCCTGATAATCTTAAAGAACATCCTTTAGTTTTACTATACAATGAAATATTAACAGTCAAAAGTTATGGGATAAAAACCGGGAAAAATCTCTACACAGGATATGCAGATGATAGAAAGGTTAATGGACGTAAAGAGAAAAAAAATTCTCGCGGCTCAACATTTTATGCTCCTGAAAGTAAATTTTTACGTTTTAGAAATGAAATACCAAACATTTTTGAGAATAAGATAATATCAGGTGATAGCGAAGAAATACTTGCTAAACTCCCTGATAATTGTGTTGATATTATTATTACTTCACCTCCATATAATTTTGGACTTAATTATGAGTCAAATCCGGATGATATCAGCTGGACTGAATATCTGAACAAACTTTATCGTATTTTTGATGAATGTATCAGAGTTTTATCATGGGGTGGACGTATTATTGTTAATGTACAGCCACTTTTTTCAGATTATGTGCCTTTACATCATCTAATATCATCATATTTCATGAGTAGAAAAATGATCTGGAAAGGAGAAGTGCTCTGGGAGAAAAATAATTATAATTGTAAATATACTTCATGGGGAAGTTGGAAAAGCCCATCAAGCCCTTTTTTAAAATATACATGGGAATTTATTGAAATCTTTTGTAAAGGAGATCTTAAGAAATCTGGGGAAAAAACGGACATTGATATTACTGCTGATGAGTTTAAAAACTGGGTCCTTGCAAAATGGTCTATAGCTCCTGAAAGACGGATGAAAGAGTTTGATCATCCTTCAATGTTTCCTGAAGAACTTGTAAGACGTTGTCTTAAATTGTTTAGTTACAGGGGGGATGTTATTTTAGATCCTTTCAATGGTGTTGGAACAACATCTTATGTTGCAGCTAAAGAAGGAAGACGATATCTTGGTATTGATGTTTCTGAAAAATATTGCAGGATTGCTGAATCAAGAATTAATTCAATTGACTGGGAAACAGTTAATTCTATTAACAACACTGTTGAACCGGACAAAACTAAATCTCTTTCATCTACAAAAGAATCAAAACCTATAGGAAGGCCTAGAAAATATCCAATTATAGAAGAGGAAACAGAAAAGGTTAAGAAACCTAGGGGAAGGCCCAGAAAAAACCCAATTATAGATGAGAAAACAAAAACAGTTAAAAAACCTAGGGGAAGGCCCAGAAAAAACCCAATTATAGATGAGAAAACAGAAACAGTTAAAAAACCTAGGGGAAGGCCCAGGAAATATCCAATAATAGAAGAGGAAACAGAAAAGGTTAAAAAACATAGAGGAAGGCCCAGAAAATACCCAATTATAGAAGAGGAAGCAGAAATAGTTAAGAAACCTAGGGGAAGACCCAGAAAATACCCAATTATAGACGAGGAAGAAGAAAAGGTTAAGAAACCTAGGGGAAGGCCCAGAAAATATCCAAATATAGAAGAGGAAACAGATAAGGTTAAAAAACATAGAGGAAGGCCCAAAAAATATCCGATTATAGAAGAGGAAGCAGAAACAGTTAAAAAACCTAGGGGAAGGCCCAGAAAATATCCGATTATAGAAGAGGAAGCAAAAACAGTTAAAAAACCTAGGGGAAGGCCCAGAAAATATCCGATTATAGAAGAGGAAGCAAAAACAGTTAAAAAACATAGAGGAAGGCCAAAGAAAAATACAACCGAAGCAAAACCAATTAAAAATTAAACTTCAAAAAAAGCCTGGCCATCATGATAAAAAGATAACATGATTAATATCAGCTCTCTCTTTTTAAGATAAATAAAGATAGAATAATCCCAGGAATTACTGTCATCAATGGTGATTGTGGATTACCATCTGTGATATTTAAACCCGCTCTACCATAATTTAAATTTATTAGAGCCTGCTCATTCTTATCATCAATTTTAAGTGCTTCTTCTGATGCATAAATTTCTTCACTAAATTTACCAAGTGATCCATATGCAGTTCCCATAATAATCCATACTTCAATTACTGATGGATCTTTATCAATGACCTGATTACAATAGTCAATTGCCTTTTCTGGATTTGAATCTACATAATAGGCAGCATAACTTGTAAGCACCATAATATCGTCAGGTTCAAGCCGTGAAGCTTCATCTATTGCTATTTTTGCTTCATCAAAATCACCATTACTTATCATAATATTTCCTTTGGTAATAAGTGCTAACGTAAAATTAGGCTGTAAAGATAATGCCTTATCAATATAGATGAGAGCATTCTCCATATCACCTGTCATCGCATAATCAACAGCACTGTTATAAGCAGTAATTGCAGCGGTATTACCTGTATCAGCAAAACCCCCGGCACCAGAAGCAACTCCGGAAATTAAAAAACAAAACAGAATTGACAAAATCAGTTTTAATCGCATAAATAAATTATTCGACTAAACATTAATACTGTTTTCATTAACCTTTTCATTATCAGGAAGAATCAAAAGTTTATCAATCCGGTGCCCATCCATATCAGCAACTTCGAATTTATATCCCCCAAAGAAGATATAGTCGCCTGTTACCGGGATTTTATCAAGGACAGCCATTACAAATCCTGCAACGGTTCTGAAATGATATTCTTCTTCTCCTGTAATTTCTGATAAGCCAAGAAGTTCTTTTAGATCAATTATTGAATATGTACCATCCACATACCAGGAGCCATCTTCGCGCTCAACTACATCAGGCTCACATGAATCCATATCCACTGAATCCATATCTCCAACAATACCTTCAATAAGATCATGAAGTGTCACAATACCAAGAACTGACCCATATTCATCCACTACAATTGCCAATGGTGAGGCAGCACCTTTAAACATCTCCAAGAGTCTTATTGTCGAAAGACTTTCGGGAACCATTAACACCGGTTTTATAATATCTGTTAGAATTGGATTTTTATCAACGAGATATTTCACAAAAAGATCCCTGACAGAAACAACTCCTGATATCTGGTCAATATCATGTTTAAAGACCGGGTACCTCGTATGACCAGTTGATGCAATAATTTCTTTAATCTTTTCAAAGGAATCATCAAGATCAAGAGCAATAAAATCTGGTCTTGGAACCATAATAGAAGCAACATCCCGGTCAGCAAATCGAAAAACACTCTCTACTATCTCTTGTTCAGTCTCATTAAAAACACCTGCCCGTGTTCCTTCTTCAAGAAGGACAGATATTTCTTCTTCAGTAACCGTTTCCTCCGGATTCTTTTCAGATCCAAGGATCTTAAGAATAATATTTGTAGCACCAGAGGTTAGAAAGATAACAGGACCTGTAATCTTTACAAGATAATAAATAGGAGATACACATTTAATTGCAGTTTTTTCCGGTTCCGTAAGTCCTATTCGTTTAGGTACAAGTTCACCTACAACAATTGTTACAAAGGTAATGATTAGAACAATTATTAATAGACTTATCAAGTCTGCATATTGTGACAGATTTGGAATTAGTGCAATATATGGTTCCAAATCTTTAGAAAGAGAAACTCCACCAAAAGCTCCGGCAAGGATTCCAATAAGTGTTATTCCAATCTGGATGGCAGAAAGAAAATTATTAGGATCATTTATAAGTTCAAGAACTTTTTTAGCTCCAGTTTTGTCTTCTTCAGCCATCTGTTCTAATCTTACTTTTCTTGAAGAAACAAGAGCAAATTCCGCCATGGATAAAAATCCATTGAGCATAATAAGGACAAGTATAATAAATAATTCAAATATAACCGACATTAAAGTTGTAATATTATTAGACCTCTTGGATAATTTCTTTTTCTAAATCTATATGGATTAAACATATCAATTATGTTATATGTTATCATGACACATTATGTCATGGATGTTTATAGGATTACCGGATAATACTGTAATTGCCGTAGGCAGTGGGATATTAATCTCAATTATTTTGTTAATAATTTGGGGAATATATTACTCGAGGGCAAACCATGACTGATTTGTTAACTGTTGCAGTTGTAGGGTTATACTGTATTGGAATGATTGGGATTGGAACGTATGCTTCAAGAAGGATACGTAATACCGAAGATTATCTTGTAGCAGGAAGATCACTTGGTTTTTGGGTATTTGTCCTGTTAATGGTAGGATCTGTATGTTCTGGAATGTCTCTTCTAGGAGTTTCAGGACTTGGTTATGCATTTGGTTGGCCAACAATCTGGGAACAAATTTTTGTTCCATTGTCCATTGCATTTTGTGTGATCTTCTTTGCAGTAAAACTTCGTAGAGTTTCTGAAAAGACCGGATATGTAACTGTTCAGGATTATCTTGCTCACAGGTATAATAGTCACAGAGCCATGCGGACATTAAGTGCAGTTGCCGGGATTATCGTTTCGCTCATCTACCTTATCGGGCAGTATACAGCAATTGCCATAGTATTGATGTGGCTTTTCTCTATACCATTATGGCTTGCATTAATCATAGCAACCATTGTTGTGACAATTTATACAACAATTGGCGGTCTTTATGCAGTTGCATGGGCAGGAATCATTCAGGCAATAATACTGATTGGTGGTGTTGCAATTATGGCACCGGTTGTAATTTTCCATGCCGGTGGTTTCACTCACATTAATGAAGTCATGACTTCAATAAATCCTAATCTTGTGTCACCCTGGATGTCAGAAGGAATGATGTTTACTCAAAGTTACCTTGTATCATTTGGACTTCTGCTTATTGTAGGAATGGCATGCGCTCCTCATGTGATTAACAATGTACTTGCAGTAAAAAATTCAAGAATGTTTGCATGGGCACCACTTGCCGGATTTTTAATATATGGCGCTGTGATGTTTCTCTTAAAGATAGCAGGATTTGCAGGGCTTGTTATGGTAAATCAAGGAGTTTTTACCCTCCCTGCGGTTTCAAATGCTCAGGATTATGTAATATTATATAGTATTCAGGACGCCATACCAAATGTTGCTCTTTGGTCAATTTTCGCTGTAATTGTCCTTTCAGCGGTAATGTCCACAACTGATAGATTGATGCTGACAATTGGTGGAATGTTTGCATGGGATATCTATAAACAGGTCTTAAAACCAGATTCATCTGATAAAAAAGTACTACTAATAAGCAAAGTTGTTGTTATTCTATCTGCTCTATTTACAATGCTTATTGCAATGTCACCACCACCAATGCTTGCCTTCCTTATCTGGATGGGACTTGGAATCATGCTTTCAACATTTGCAGTTCCATTACTTGGCGGCCTTTACTGGAGAGGAGCTACAAGACTTGGCGGAATTGCAAGCATGCTAACTGGGCTTGTCAGTGCATGTATTTTTGGTGTATATTACCAGTACATTGAAACAATGCCTATGCATTTTAGTTTTTACGCATTTGTTCTTTCAGCAGTAGTGCTCGTGGTGGTTTCATGCTTTACCAAAAAGACTGATGAAAAAATTCTTGATGATACTGAAACCGGATTTTATCTGTTTTCAAAGAAAAAAACATCATAAAAGAGGTGAAAATATTCTTGATATTGACTCTTTTATCTTTATAATTTTTGGAAGAGAGTTGTAACGTTCAACTGTCATTTGAGTGCACACCTTTATATCGTCAAGAAATGCAGCTTTCATCTGTTTTGCTATTTCCTTATCATACATAATAACATTAGTCTCAAAATTCAAATGAAAACTTCTAACATCCCAATTTGCACTTCCAATAGATCCTGCCTGTTCATCGACTACTATAGTTTTGGCATGGATAAATCCATTATCATAAGTATATGCCTTTACTCCAGCGTCAAGAAGCTGGCCAATATATGAGTAACCTGCCCAGTAAACAAAAAGGTGATCAGGTTTTGAAGGAATCATAATCCTGACATCAACTCCGGATAGAGCTGATAATCTTAAAGCATCCATGACACTTTCATCGGGAATGAAATATGGCGTCTGAAGATAGACCGATTCTGTTGCGTTAAAGATTAATTTTAGGTATGATTCTTTTATCTGATTCCAATATGTGTCAGGACCGCCTGATACAACCTGTATTGCTGTACCTTTAGTATACTCAAATTTTGGAAAGAATTTTTTAGAATAGCCAAGAGTTTCTTCATTTTGAGCATAATTCCAGTCAAGAATAAAACGAAGATGCATCGAATTTACAGCATATCCTTTGACTTCTACTGCACTATCTCGCCATGGTGCCCATTCTTCTACTCTACTTAAGTAATCATCACCGATGTTAAATCCTCCAACAAACCCAATTTTTCCATCAATTACTGCAATTTTCCTGTGATTCCTATAATTTATATGAGGACGAACAAAATTTATCAGCGAAGGAAAGAAAAAGGCAAGCTTTCCGCCTGCCTCAAGATATTGTCTGTAAAATTCTTTTTTAGGTCCGGCACATCCAAGAGCGTCGCCAAGAAATCTTACCTCTACTCCTTCTTTAACCTTTTTTGTTAGGGCATTAAAGATTTCATTACCAATTTCATCATCTTTCAGGATATAATATTCCAAATGAATAAATTCTGTTGCAGAATTTATGGCATCAAGTAAAGCTGTAAATTTTTCATTTCCATCAAAAAATAGTCTTACCTGATTATTTATTGTAATTGGAGAGTTGTCACTATTCATCAGCATTAGAATCATTCGGCGGTAAGATTCTCTATTGCCACTTTTATCGATTAATTCAATATTTGTAAGTTCCTTCTTTTGGTTTTCGATTAAATTTGAGATTCGTTTGTCATCTTCCTGCTTTATCCTAAACATCCGATCCCTGTAAAAGGTCTGTCCGAAGAAGAGATACAAAATAAATCCAAGCACAGGAATAAAACACATTATCATAAGCCATGCAATTAGCGAAGTTGGATTTCGCTTTTCAACAAAGATCATTGTAAGAGCTGCTGCAAAATTTAGTATCAAAATCAGAGGAACAAAAATAATAACTAATAGATTCCAGATCTCGGTAATACCAAACATACCTTTATTTGTGTCTTTCGGATATATAGAAGTTGTTTAGCGTAATTTTTTGAAAATTTGGCTATTAAATGGAAGAAAACTGTTTGCAATTACTCCAGCAGTCATCATTTGTTTGATAATTGTGGTGGTCTGACCTATGACGATATTTTGTCGATGAAAAATCCCATCAAGAAAACCTTCTACACTATCAGTTTTTACCGCAGTAATAACATCACCAGCAGCATATGCAATATGAGCATCAGATCCGCCGGTATAGGAAACAGGATTTGTTTTTGCATAATTTATTGCTTTTTTATTAAGATACCCTTGCATTCCCCCACAAATTACTTCAATCCCATCCATTCGTGTAATTTCATCAGAGAGAGTATGATTATCAGTACATTTTAATACACCTCTGTTTATTCCAAAATATCCATATGGATGAGCGGCAATTTTAAGCCCGTTATAATTGTCTGCACATTCTATTGCAGAATAAACAGTAGGATTTTGATGAAAACCTGAAAGATTGTCTTTAATTTTTGACCAATCTTTATAAAATGAGGCAAGATCATCTATTGTATAGAAATAAAAAAGAAGATGAGGTCCCTCAAAACTTTCAAGTTCGATTCCAGGAATTATCAATATTTCTGGTTTATGTGAATATGCTTCTATTACTCCACTAATCTCATTATGATCAGTTATTGCAAGACCTGTTCCAATTTTACTGCAATGCTTTATCAATGATTTAATATCAGGCATCCCATCTGAATGATTTGAATGGACATGCATATCTACCGGATAATATCCCTGCAATTTTATGTGTGAAATATCTGGGACACACATATTAATTTTATCCATAATAATTACCCAATCTCTGTTATATTTACTAATTTGAATTTATATATAAGCAAGGTATTGATAGAAAATTTATACAAACAAAACTGATTATTATAGAGATGATTCAAGGTCTTCATGACTAAGACTTCTTCTGACGTTATGTATTATTGAAAAACACCCCGGTTGAAGTATCTATAGGGGTTTTTAGATGTTAGTGCATCTAAATTTTGGAGAAAAATGGCTATGCCAAAAGAAAATGTAAATATTGTATACAGTCTGGGAGATGGCTGTGCAATTACTGATATTGTGCAGGGTAAGATCTATTCTGGTACTGTGCAGGGATTTGCAACCTTTGGAACATTTGTATATCTTAATCCTTCAATAAAGGGACTTATTCACAAGAGTAATGCAATATCTACTCACGTTGAGAAGGCTCCAATTCTTGTAAGGGTTGCAAATATTAGAGATAATGGGAATTTAGACCTTGAAGAAGTAATACTTGACTCCTATGAACTCTCACCTGTTTTGTGTAAACGAAAGATTACAAATCTTGGTGATCTTTCAATGAAGGTTGGAAGACTTGTAACACTTGAATGTCATGTAGCTCAGATAAAACAGACAACCGGTCCGACAATCTTCACTCTTGTAGATGCAACAGGAACTGAAAATGCAGCAGGTTTTATAGAGGCCGGTAAAAGAGCTTATCCAAATGTAGCTCAGGGAGATATTATAAGGGCAACCGGAGAAGTGATGATCAGGTCTGGCCAACTTCAGATTGAGCTTCGTCGGATGGATAAACTAACCGATAATGAAGCAGTTGAAGTTGAAGATAGAATCGAGAAGGCTCTTGAAGACAGAGCAGAACCTGAAGATATTCCACTTCTGATAGAAAGTGATGTTCTTGAGCGTTTAAAACCTGAAATGCGAAAGATTGCAAAACTTATCAGAAAAGCTATTTTTACAGCACAGCCTATCCTTCTTCGTCACCATGCTGATGCAGATGGTATTTGTTCTGCGGTTGCAATTGAACAGGCAGTTATTTCTCTTATTAACAATTCAGGAGGAGATTATGAATCAGATTATTTCCTCTTTAAACGTGCACCATCTAAAGCTCCTTTCTATGAGGTTGAAGATATTGTTAGAGATCTTGATTATGCAACCCGTGATAATTTAAGATTTGGACAGAAGATGCCAATGATTCTTCTGACAGATAATGGTTCAACAGAAGAGGATCTTCCTGCAATGAAGATGGCAAAGATCTATGATATGCCAATGATTGTCTTTGATCACCATCATCCTGATGATATCGTTGATGATTATCTGCTTGCACATGTTAACCCATATAAAGTCGATGGTGATTATGGAGTGACAGCTGGAATGCTTGGAACTGAGATTGCAAGACTTATTTATCCGGGTGTCGAGTCATCAATCCGCCATATCGCAGCAATCGCTGGTGTTGGAGATAGAAGTGAGGCACCTGAACGGAATGCATTTCTAAAACTTGTTGCAGATGATTATACTGAAGAGGAATGCCAGAAGATTGCTCTTGCACTTGATTATTTACAGTTTTATTTGAGGTTTAATGATGGGCGCGAACTTGTCAAGGACCTTCTAAACCTGAATAATAATCCAAAAAGACATCATGAATATATTAATCTTCTTGTCGATGAGGCCCAGGCTGCAATTGATGAGCAGGTAAAAACCTGTATGCCACATGTTATTGAAAAGATTCTTGAAAATGGAGCAAAACTACATCTCATTGATGTTGAGATTCATGCTCATAAGTTTACATTTCCACCACCTGGAAAAACATGCGGTGAAGTGCATGACAGATTATGCAAACAATATGCCGGTGAACCTATTGTGACTCTTGGATTTGGACCTGATTTTGTTGTGCTCAGATCACGTGGAGTTATGATGAACATTCCAAAGATGGTGAGAGAACTTCGCGAAGAACTTCCAGGTGCTGGCGTTAATGGCGGTGGTCACTTAGTTGTTGGAAGTATTAAGTTTGTTGAGGGTATGAGAGAAATTGTGTTAAATCGTCTTGAAGAAAAAATTGGCGCTTTTCCTCTTGATTTTTAATTTTAATGTCAAATCGTGAAGAATAGATTACCTATATATAGCTACAAATGGAAGTATATTGTAAGTTGATGGAGGTCAGATAATGCCATCAAAACAAAAAATTATTGAGAAGTATAATGATACGCAGAAACGTATTGTTAATTATCTCAGAAAAGGCCTCGATTCGGGAAGTATTTACTTCAAATCCAAATACATTGCAAAGGATTTGGGGCTCTCTTCGAAAGAAGTGGGTACTAACATGGCCATTCTTGCTGAGATCTGTCAGGAGTTATCCATTGTAAAATGGAGTTATTCCAATAGTACAACATGGATGGTAAGACCCGCAATCCATTAATCCTTCTTTTAACAACATATAGTAATGTCTGAATTAATTACTTTTGAAGCAAAAATTGATTTTGTCGGTGACATCGACGAAAAGAAAGATTGCTTAATGTCTCAGGATCATGCAAAAGACGAACCAGATGCACTTTGGTTTAATATTGATGTTCCCAAAGGGCATAATTTTGCTCAAGGCGACCGGGTCCGTGTAACTGTTGAAAAGGTTGAATGAATTAATCTTTTTTTGAATTTTTTTTCCAAAATTGGGTTAACATCTTTTATCAAAAGATTGATTAATTACAAATTTCTTTATGGCTTCTTTTAATCAGGTAATAAGAAGCTGATATTGCTAATATGAGAAATCCTAATCCAAAGATATGCATTTCAGATAATTCTCCTGTTTCTGATATGATAATACTTCTTGCAACGGCAATCAAAGTTACAAGAATAATTACTTCAGCATGAATTATATTTTTTTGGAAATATGCAATTATTGAGTCAAAAAATTCTATTCCTATCAATATCAAAAGAATTGCACTTAAAATCATTGTAATTTCGTTTTTTGAAAAAATAGGAATGTTAAAATCGGATATACTTAAAAAAACGGAATATATGAGATCAATTATCGAAACCACTAATATTATTCCAAGTAAGAAGAGCAATATTCCATACAAAGTATTTTTAAATTTTTGGATTATTCTGTCAATCACATTAGAACATTTGTCTAAAACATAATAATGATTTGTTTTTAATTTCTATTAGAAATAATAATAGTAACAAGGTTTGTCACTTTGATTTCAGACCTATAATTAACATAATCTTTGTGATAACATTTATCCTATCAAATTCTCATGTTAACTTTCTATTAATTTTACCGTATTAACTTGTTAATGGAGAAAAACTTTGAGATGAATCGTTTAGTCTTCCGCACTCTGAATTAACTGACTTATTTAAATTGGACCTTTTTTATCTCTCAACGATATTTTGACAGATAATTACTCACAATAATCTTAAAAGAAACTCCTATCCGTTCCTGAATACAAAAAAAAAACTGCGCGAATGTTTTAATTAAATTATTGAATTCAATTATATAATATATAACTTACAGGATCAGAGATCAGTAAAAATTGAATTATTATCATAACAACTGATATTACTTCAAATTTCAGCAGAGTTTTTAGCTATCACAAGATTTGAGGATTAATAATTATTTCAAATAATCATTATTACCCAAAAAAACATGCACTATTCTCTTAAAAATGGCAACAACAAAATTATATTCAAATTTAAATTTGAGTTAAAGATATAAAATCATTAATATAATAACTCACATAATAAAACAGGCCGGGTGGGTCAGCCAAGGTGGGATGCGGTCTGGGATGTGAATGATATACATTCTCCTCTCTATCATGAGAAATTCCGGTTTTTTCTACCTACACTGTCTGGTGGGGTTGAAATGTCTGGTAGTGATCCAATATTTGTGCATCAACTGCCTGTGGGGTTGTGGCAGTTGATGCATACGGCCGGATTTCTCGCGGACCGTATATATATTCACACCCGGCAATTCTTTTTTAAGAGATTATACTGAATTGTACCACCCTTCAGCCTGCGAGGCACTGATCCGGATTGTCCATCACAGATACCTCTATGTATTAGGTCATCGGTTGTACTGTTAAATGTTTTTTTACAAAATTCAGAAATATATCTTTACCGATAAAAAATATAATGAAATTTTTTTGATGATTATCAAAAAATTTAAGGTATTTTCAATAAGGAGGCATAATATTATAAAAATGATTTGAACTTTAAATCAGTTTTAATCTGTCATTTTACTACATTCTTATGCCCATTCGCAGACTTTCAGCTATAATTGAATTCCATTCATTAATTCCTCTCCATTCAGGTGAATCAAGGACAGAAGATATAACTGGAAGCCTTTTTGACTTACTAAGGCTAAATTGTTGTTGCGCGTCAAAAAACCAGGTTAAAAAATTTTTTGCATTCTCAAGTTTCACCGTATCAGATAATGTACTATTTGATATTGCAATTATCTTACCTGTTGTTGCAATACTACGATTAGTTTTTCCCTCACTATCAAGGGCTCCAGGCAATGCCCTATAAATAACCGAGACATTATTTTTCAAAAACTCTTCATTACATTCATCAAAAGATGAGATAGAAGTAATTATCATAGATGTCCTGTTTTCAATCAGAGCGTTGGCAAGATCTTTTGTAGAGGTATAATTACTATCTGTAAAATTCCGCAACCGGTTTAATTCTGATAATACTTTAGCATCCTTTTTCATATTATATGATGAGAGCATACTGGTAAAGAGGGGGCTGTTTTGTTCAGAATCAGATGATAAAGTGGCTATACCATACCTGTTATCAATAGTACTATTCCATAACTCCGCCATATTTATAAGTTCAGTCCATGTTATCGGAGTCCCAAGTTCAGTTCCATATCTCTTTAAAAACTCCTGACAGGTTTTATTCTCATAACCATCAGACCTAATGATTATAGCTGACGAATCAGGACTGAAAGGAAGTGCATATATCTCTCCTGATCCTTTTGGATATTCCCCAAACAATGTAAGAATAGGCCATTCAATTGTTGAATAATTCACAGTTGTTCCATTCTTTAGATAAGAATTTAGGGATATAATCTTTTGAGATTTGACAAGTTCCGACAGATCTTTTAAATCGGCGATAATAATATCAGATGAATTTATATCTGATATTATATTACAGGAAATTCCAGTGTTATTTGTAAATTGAACACAGTCTGATTCAATTGAAGATGTATCAGATATTCCAATTGTCAGACTATTACTTTGAATACATCCACAGGTCATAATAATGGCCATTAGCACAGATAATAATATAAATAATAAAGAAAAGTGGTTCTTCCAGATCATACCTATCTGTTATTCAGACAGTAAGATAAATACCATCATATAGGATATGAAGTCCAATCAGGATTAGAATAACACCACCAAGGATTTCTGCTCGTGATCCAATATAATGCCCAAATCGGTTACCAAGCAAGAATCCTAAAAGAGAAAGTACTATTGATCCAAGACCGATTATTATCGAAGGCATTATTATATCAGTATTAAGGACTGCAAAGGAAAGGCCTACTGCGAGCGCATCAATACTTGTAGCGATTGCAAGTATGGACAACATCATAAATCCTGAAAAAGAATCTTCATCGGTCTCTTCTCCTTCGGCGATTCCTTCCTGAATCATCTTACCGCCGACTATGAACAGAAGCACCGCTCCAATAATATGATCATAAGACTCAATGTATGCTGAAACAGTTGTTCCACCTATCCATCCAATAAGAGTCATTAACCCCTGAAATAATCCGAATAAGAGAGCAATCTGAAGTGCCTTATTTAATCTGCTGCTTTTTATTGCTGTTCCGGCTGCAATACAAACTGCAAAACAATCCATGCCAAGCGCAGCTGAAATTCCAAGTATAGTTAATAGATTCATCATCAGAATTATTCCATTATTTCACGTTTTACTGTATTTAATCGCGAATCAAGTCTTACTGCTGTTGAAAAAGCCAAATCGGCTCTTGTTTCAAGACCTGCACTAATAAGGATAATCCCCGCATTAAACCAAATTTTAGGCATAGTTGGAAAGACAATAAGAGCTTTTTCTATTGCAGATAAAGCTGAATCATCATCTCCGGCCTTATGATAAAGAATTGAAAGATAATGCCAGCGAAGTGAGAAATCATTACAATCGTCTGGAATCTTTGTCAAATCAGATAATGATTCGTCATACAATCCAAGTTTATAATAGATTATTCCACGCCTAAAATGCCATTCCGGATTTTTTTCATCCTGACGAACAAGCACTTCAAAGTCAATGAGAGCAGACTTATAATCACACGCATCAAGATGGCACATCCCACGATAATAAAGGATATCAAAGTCATCAATGCCACCATTTATCGCCGCATCAAAAAAGGGGCAGGCTTTTCTAAATTCTCCATCACGATATAATTTTAGGCCTTCAATATAGGCTTCTTTTGCAGTTATTGTCAATATTTATCAGTCCACACGTAATTTTCAAATCTTATCTTAAACTATCAGATATTGGTACACAAAAATACCATAAAAGATTTACCGTAAGATTCCATATAATCTGATATGTTTAGAAATATTGTAACCGGAGTCTTTACGATTCTTGTTATCCTGCTATTATCAGTCAGTGTATCAGCAGTTAATAATATCACAGGACCAGACACTGTCGTTTTTCCTGATGAAAAACTACAGGGGGGAGATGATACGGATAATCAGAGTAGTGAAGATGCAACTATAGTCCAGGGGGAACTTCTTGTAAAGTTTAATGGATCTGTATTTAACAGTCCTGAAATATTGACTTCCGCAGTAAATGGCTCAAACAAAAAGATCGGTGCTACGGTAAAGACTGATTATAATGAATCAGGTATGCCGGGATTGATGCTTATCAGCCTTCCGGCAGGGATGAATGTAAATGAGGGGATTTCCTATTATGAAAGCCTTCCTTATGTCGATTATGCGGAAGCCAATGCTGTATATTCAATTGCAGCATCAACAGCAGGAAATACTACGACCATTTCTTCTGATAAAGATCCAATGCCATCAGGAGAAGAACTGCTTGTACGTTTTAATGCATCAACATTTACATCATATGAAAAAATGCGAGAATATGCCGATAAAACATTCTCTGACATGAATGCTACAATAATACAGGATTATTCGGCATTGTGGCTTCCGGGACTATTTCTAATAAAAGTTGATGATATGATTCCTGATGAAGCAGTCATATCTCTTTCAAAAAGGGATAATATACTCTATGTAGAGAAGAATTCTCTATATCATGTTTAAAGTATAGAGAAAGATCTAATTCTCTTTTATCTAAAGAGATCTAATCTCTCATCATTTTTTATCGGAAATGCTTTTCGAACAATCCTTACAGATTCTGGATCTATTTCGCTATAAAGAAGTATTTCTTCAGAGTTTCCTATAATTATTATTCTTCCATCTGGAGTTACTACAAGACTTCCCCCCGAATATGTATCAACAGGGGTTTTTCCAACAGTGTTTACAGATGCAATATACATCTGAAATTCAACTGCTCTTGTCTTTGAAAAGAGCTTAAAATAGTTAATTCTTGCCATAGGCCATGCACATGGCACCACCATCAGTTCAACATCAAGATCTCTATAATATCTGAAAAGTGAAGAAAATCGAAGATCATAACATATCGCAATTCCACATTTGCATCCGGCAATAGTAAATACACCGGGATTATTACCCGGAATATAGGTTTTATCTTCGCCTGCCGGTGAGAATAAATGAATTTTAGAATACTTTGTAAGAAAATCCCCAGATTTATCAATTGCTATTGCAGTATTTTTAGGGCCATCACTATCATTCTCTCTAAATGATCCAAGTATTGCAATATTACATTCTTCTGCAATCTCACGAAATCTTGTAACGATATCTCCACTTTCATCTTCAACAAAACTTTCAGAGTCTTCAGGATCCCATCCGGTGATAAATTGTTCAGGAAATACTATCAAATCCGCATTATTTTTTGCGGCCATCAGGCATGAATTCTTTACTTTTTGAAAACCGGCCTTTGGATCATTCCAACATGGCGATAATTGTGCAGAACAAAGTTTCATTAAATCATCTCACATTTCAAACCATATATTGAATAACTTTCATAATAAATAAAATAGATGTGAATACTGAAAATAACAATCCAAATAATATAAATCAAGAGATTAATTTTATTGTTACAGATATGCATTGCGCCTCATGTGTGGCAGCTATAGAAAAAGGCCTTCATAACCTTCCTGGTGTTAACGATATAGATGTATCTTTAACATCAGGTCGGGTTATTGTTTCCTTTGATAAAAATTTTGTAAATATTAAAGATATTGCCCAAAATATTCAAGCAAGTGGTTTTACCGTTAAAACCGGACATATCTTAATAAATGTAGGAGGAATGCACTGCGCTGCATGTAGCGCGGGAATTGAAGCAGCTTTAAAAACAATTGATGGCATTATTTCAGTTGATGTTAACCTCCTTTCAGGAAAGGTAAAAGTTGAATATTATTCTGGAATGACTACCTTAACAGCCCTTCGTGATACAATAACTATTGCCGGTTTTGAGTACCTTGGATCTGATAAGGAAGATTATCAAAATGATGAGGTACAACAAAGTATCAGGCTTTCAGATAAACTTAAAAAAATTCTTATTGGTTTTCTTGTTTCGGCTCTACTGCTCTCATTTATGTTTATTCCTAAAGAGATTGTAACTTTACAGATAATTGGAATAACCGAATTAATAATAGCAACTCCTGTACTTATCTGGCTATCAAAACCTGTATTTGAATCAGCATATGCATCACTCCGACTCTCACTTCTCAATATGGATGTAATGTATGCAATGGGAATATTTTTTGCATGGTTTGCCAGTTTTCTTGCAACATTTCAGATTATTCTCCCATTGAACTCTCTCTTTTTTGATACCGCAGTAATGCTTGCTACATTTTTGCTACTTGGGCGGTATCTTGAAGAGAAAGCAAAAATCAGAACAGGGGATGCAATTAAGGCTTTAATGCAAGTAAAAGCTGATACTGCAAATGTTTTAAGAAACAAAGCAGAGATCTTGATCCCAGCAGAAGACGTAGTTGTCGGAGATAAAGTCGTAATAAGAGCAGGAGACAGGCTTCCTGTTGATGGGATTATTGATTCTGGTTCTGGGTATGTTGACGAATCAATGCTCACCGGCGAGTCTATGGAAATAAAGAAAGATGCAAATTCTTTGGTTACAGGGGGAACCATTGCGACATCAGGTTCTTTTGTCTATAATGCGACTCATGTTGGTGCAGATTCAACACTTTCAAAAATTATTAAGTTGGTAGAAGACGCTCAAAATTCCAAGCCTCCTGTTGCAAACCTTGCTGATCGGGCGGTAACATGGTTCATTCCGTTTGTTTTTGGAATTGCAATAATTAGTCTTATCTTCTGGTTAATCTTTTCTGATCTTTCCTTTGCTCTTCAAAGGTTTATCTCTGTTCTTGTGGTCGCATGTCCATGTGCTTTAGGCCTTGCAACACCAACTGCTGTAACGGTTGGTATTGGAAGAGCTGCTGAACTTGGAATCCTAATTAAAAACGGAAACACTCTTGAGATAACTGAAACAGTCAGAACAATGATGTTTGATAAAACCGGGACTCTTACTATTGGAAAACCAACCGTTACAGATATTGATGCTTTTTCTGGAGAAGAATCTGATCTTATTTCAACTGCATATGGACTTGAAGAACATTCAAGCCATCCAATAAGTGAAGCTATTATCTGTTATGCAAAAAATAATAGAATTTCTAAACCTAATGTCGATAATTTTGAATCACATGCCGGTATGGGTTTATCAGGTGTTATAACTGGTTCAAAGGTTTTTGTTGGAAGTCGAAATTTTTTTGATCTGAACGGATTTACCCTGTCAGGTACTGAATCTGGGAAGATTGCCCGACTTCAACTTGAAGGAAAAAGTGTTATTCTTGTCGGAAGAAATGAAGAGATTGTAGGTATTATTGCAATAGCAGACACTTTAAGGCCGGAAGCAAAAGATGCAGTAAGAATGCTTTCTGAAATTGGTGTTGAAAGTGTGATGGTTACCGGAGATAATCAAAGAACTGCTGCTGCTATTGCTGATAGCGCAGGAATCTCCCGTATTATTGCCGGCGTTCTTCCTGATGAAAAAGCTGATGAAGTAAGGAGACTTCAACAGAGTGGTGAGAGAGTAGGATTTGCAGGTGATGGAATTAATGATGCACCGGCTCTTGCAAGAGCTGATTCTGGTATTGCTATAGGCTCAGGTACTGATGTTGCAATAGAAAGTGCAGACATAATTCTTATAAGAAATGATCTCCGTGATGTAGTTTCAACACTTGAATTATCTAAAAAGGTGATGGGTAGAATCAGATTAAACCTATTCTGGGCTTTTGGCTACAATGTAATCCTAATTCCATTGGCAGCCGGTCTTTTTTATCCTGCAATTATATTTAAACCAGAATATGGAGCATTTGCAATGGCTCTCTCTTCGGTGAGTATTGTTACACTCTCACTTATGCTTAAAAGATATACTCCACCTGCAAGAGTCTAATTTTTTAGAATCTTTATTTTAAATACATTCAAAGTAACCTTTATATTTATAAAAAGTAAATAAACATCATGGAATGTGAGAAACTTTTAAATTGTCCTTTCTATAAAAAATTCGAGAGTGTAAGGTTCTTAAATCCATTATTAAACTCATTTATAAAGAATTATTGTATGGGAGACAAACAGGATAATTGTATTCGAAAAAAGATTGCTAATCAATATGGATCTGATAAAGTGCCAATAAATATGACACCAATAGGCGCTCCTATTCTTGGAACAAATAATGATGACTGGCCGGAAGAGGCATTACATCCCCCAAAATAAATTAATGTGAATTTATAATTTTTCCACGGGACAAGTGTAAACATACAGATAATATCCCGCTGATTTCATTCTCATAATGAGAAACAAGAAGACAAGGAATATTCCATTCTTTTACATATCTATATACATTTTCTTTTACAATTTCCCGGGTTTCATTATCAAGTCCTGTAAAAGGTTCATCCATTAGAAGTAACTTTGGTTTTGTAACAAACGCCCTTACAAGAGCTACTCTTTGCTTCTGTCCCCCAGATAATTCAGATGCCAGAAAATCTGCGTATTCAGATATTTTAAAAATTTCAAACCATTTATTTACTTTTCTTTCAATCTCATCTTGTGTTAGTCCACATTTACATATCCCATATTCTGCATTTTTCCTTACCGTCATATGTGGAAATACCATTGGATTTTGTAAAATGTATCCTATCTTTCGACTTTGAACGGAATAATCAATATTTCCATCAGTATCAAACACAGTATTTCCATCTATTTTAACATAACCGACATCTGGATCTAAAAGTCCGGCTATCATTCGAAGAATTGTAGTTTTTCCTGACCCATTATCTCCCTTTAATACTGTAATTTCACCTGAATTTACAGAAATTGAGACATTCAAATCAAAATCTCTTAATTTTTTGAAAAAAACACATTCAAGCATGTCTTTCACCTCCGGATATAAATCTTACAGAGAGCATTACAAAGAGCGAGATTGCAATAAGCAGAATTGAAATTGTAATTGCAGAATTAAAATCACGCTGCATTGCAGTATAAATTGCAAGAGGCATAGTCTGAGTCACACCAGCAAGATTTCCGGCAAACATAATTGTAGCCCCAAATTCACCAAGAGCTCGTGCAAATGACATAATTGCTCCAGATACAAGACCAAAATCACAAAGTGGGAGAGTTATTGTATAAAAGATTCTGAATGGTCCTGCTCCCAAAGTAGCTGCTACTTCTTCATAAGCAGGATCTAATTGTGTGAAAAGTGATCTGGCCTGTCGAATATATAGAGGCGCTGCGACAAAAATTTGAGCAAAAACAACAGCCAAAGTGGTAAATGGAATAGTAATGCCAAAAGGCGATAGAAATTGTCCAAGAAGACCCATTCGTCCCCATAGCAGTAATAAAGCAAAACCAGCAACCGCTGGCGGAAGAACAAGTGGAAGATCAATTAATGTATCAATAACCTGTTTGCCTGGATACTGATATCTACTCTGAATAAATCCAACCGGCGTCCCAATTATAAGAATAATAAATGTTGTAACGATGGTTGTTATAATACTTAATATCAAAGATTTAACCACTATTGGCTCATGTAGTGATTCTATTATTAACTCTGGAGTAGTTCTAAAGAATAATGAGATGAGTGGAAGTGCAAGGTATAATACAAGAATTATTAGACAAAAAAACCCTACAACAGTAAATAAAGTATTTTTACGCAGAGTTTTGTAAATATTACTCATAAAAAAATGAAATAAAATTATTTCAATTATGCAACCGAGGTAAACCCGTAGTCTGCAAGAATTGTCTGACCATCGCCAAGCATATAATCTTCAAATGCAACTGCTGCATCCATGTTTGGTGCTGTTGCCATTGTTGCTATGCTGTATTTCTGAATTACATTGAATTCTTCAGAGATCTCAACTGCAGTCAGTTCATCCTTTGATGCTGCATATGAGGAGCCATAAACAAATCCTGCGTCAACTTCACCAAGTTTTACCTTTGAGAGGACATCTGGTTCTGCTGTTTCCTTAGTAACAATGTTTGCGTTTACTGCATTAAGCCACTCTTCACCAAAATCTGATGAATTTCCAATGTTATTTAATACCTTAATGGTGTTCATTCCTACCGGAACATCGTCAGTGCCTGTTGCAATCTTTACACCATCATTTGCAAGATCTGCAAGAGTAGAGATGTTTGCCGGGTTGTTTGCCGGGGTGATTACAATAATCCAGTTTGTACAGAGGTCTTTTACACTGTCGTTGACAAAGAAACCGGCTTCTGTCATTTCATTAGTATATTTTGCACTTGCAGAAATGAAAACATCCGGAAGTGCTCCTTCCTCGACCTGAGTCTTTAATGTCTGTGTGCCTGCAAGATTCCAGACTACATTTGCATCAGGATTAGATTCAACAAATTTTGCTGCGAGATCCTCAGATGCACCTGTAAGGGATGCGGCTGTAAATGCAGTTACATCTCCTGTTACTTCTGCTGATGCTGCTCCAAACAGCATAAATACTATTGCCATAACGGCAATCAGTTTTAATGATACACTCATAATTGACTTCATGCAAGAGATTTATTTGTTCTGTATTGGATTTAAATGAACAAGTTAATTTAATTCAAAAAAAATGAAAGATCCTTAAGCAGTTATTAATATAAAAATAAAATATTATTTTGTATATGGGTTTAGTAAATAAAATGTTAATTAATATAATGGAACTAATGCATTGATGCCGATAAAGCCTATCCATGCAAATGCAGCAGTCAATGGAATAGTAATTATCCAGGCGCAGACAATACTCCGAACCACCGACCATTGAACAGAAGCACTACCCTGTGTTGCACCAACTCCCATAATACAACCGGTGATTGCATGAGTACTTGATACTGGCACTCCAAAGCATGTAACAAACAAAAGAACAAGACCACCACCACTTTCTGCACAAAAACCCTGATATGGACGAAGATTCGTAATTTTCTTTGCCATTGTCTCAACAATTTTCCATCCGCCGGTTAGGGTTCCAAGAGAAATTGCACCACTTGATGCAAGAATTACCCAGAGTGGAACAGTAAAATCAGACAATACACCGGCAGTTACTAGCATTGCAGTGATAATTCCCATTGCATGCTGTGCATCATTACTCCCATGACCAATACTGTAAAATGAAGCTGAAAATATTTGAAGTTTGTTAAAAAATGCATTCATTTTGATGTGATCTTTATTACGGCAGATCCTGATCACAATACAGCCAAGAATAAATGCAAATGCAAATCCAATACATGGAGAAACTACAATAAAAAGCACAATTGCAAGTATTCCACTTATTGGAAGGATATGAGTAATAATCCCGATTGGAATTGCAAAGACAAACCCAAAAAAAGCTCCTATTTTTAGATATGATTTACAATCAGGCTCATTTTTATATTTTGCAATGCTAAACAGAAAAAGGGCTCCAACAACACCCATAATGACAGCAAATACTATCAAATCGATAATTAAGTTAAGACTTGGAAGAATTACTGCCTGAATACCGCCATATGCTATCGCTGCACCAATAAGTCCTCCTATCATTGCATGAGTTGATGAAATCGGAACCCCCATATAAGCAGTGAAATAAATCCAAAAAGATGCAATCAGGATACCTACAATTATTACATTAAGTGTAAGCCACTCTGTATCCACAATTCCTTTACCAATTGTCTTTGCAATTGCGGTTGTTAAGAAAAGTGGACCTATCAGATTAAAAAAAGCTGCAAGCCCAACTGCCTGGACTGGTTTTAACACTTTTGTTGCAACAATAGTAGAAATAGAATTTGCAGCATCATGTAATCCGTTCAGAAAATTAAAAGCAAGAGCAATTATTATTCCAATAATTAGAATTAATTCCATTTCATATCACGTATGACGAATTGCGATATCTGAAAGAACATTGGCCACATCTTCACATTTATCAGTGGTCTCCTCCATATATTCATAGATATCCTTATACTTTATGATTGCAACAGCATCATCGGTCTGAAAAAGAGAATTCATTGCTTTTGCAAGAACATCATCTGCAACATTTTCTAACCGGTTAATCTCGATTGCATAATGAGCAATTTCATCACTTGAATGAATATGTCGGATTATCTTAACCATTGACAGCATCTGTTCACAACTTAAACGGATAAGCTCTGCCATTATCTTCATTGTTCTATCAAAACTTGTAATAGAGTAATTTATCATCTTTTCGGCAGAATCATCAATACAGTCAATAACATCATCAAGAGAGGTACTTAATCGTGAGATTTCTGTTGGATCAAGAGGTGTTATAAAAGTCCGGTTTAGAGAATCATAAAGATCATGGGTAATTGCATCACTCTGATGTTCGAAGTCCTTTATTCGTTTATATGATAGTTCTGGATTAGTTCCACTGTTGACCATTACTTCAAATTCCTTTGAAGCAGCAAGAATAGTTTCTGCCTGCTTTTCAAAGAGATCATAGAAGAGATAGTCCTGAGGAATGAGCCATTCTTTAATCCCCATATATATCTCATGTATCATTTGTTTCTCTTACTTATAAATACACAAAAACCGATTAGGTGTATATTTTAAAGATTTGTCAAATATTCAAAATAATTAAAAATATAAAAAAAGAAGGCTTGTTTTCAAACCTTTCATTATGTAATCAATGCGTCATTAGTCTTGTAATCTTTCAAAGTCTAAATGGCCTGCAAATGGGTCTGTACCGATAAGTTTGACTTTAATTTTATCACCAACTTTCAGGTGTTTATCATGTAAAACAATCTTTCCTTCAACAGGCATGGTAAGGAGTCTTGCATATGCTCCCTTTTTAGATGCTCCAGTAACCATCGCCTGATATGTCTCTCCGAGCCGGTTTTGAAGGAGCATAGCGGCTGATGCTTTTAGCATAAAACGTTCAACTTTTTTGGAATCACGTTCTCTCTGAGAAATCCAGTCAGAAATCTCTTCTAATTCTGTAAAAGAATAAGGGGTCTGCTTCTTTTGAAGTGCTGCCTTAACTATCCGCTGGATGATAAGATCTGTATATCTTCTATTCGGAGCTGTTGAATGTGTATAATTGATGACAGAGAGGGCAAAATGTCCTACCGGTTCAGTCCCAGGCATATACGCGACATATTCTCCAGAACCAATCAGTTTTACAACGGCAAGAGAAAGATCTGGAAACCGTTCAGGATCAACTTCTTTTCTTGCAGATAAAAAGGCAGTTAAAGCTTTTGCATCAGGATCTGCAGGCAATTTTACATCATATGAAGCAGCAAGTGTTACAATATCATCCCAGTATTTTGGCTGTTTCACAATTCTATGAATAAGAGGTAAGTTCCTCCCGGCAAGGAAATTTGCTACTGTTTCGTTTGCAGCTACCATGAATTCTTCAATCAAATATCTTGCCTGATTTGTATTTTGAAAGATAATATCCCGAACAACTCCTTTTCTGATAACGATTTCTGCTTCAATTGTTTCAAGATTAAGCGCGCCCTGCTCCATTCTTCGTTTTCGGAGTCGTTTTGCGGCTTCGTTCTGTAAAAGAATCTGTTCAGTCAGACCATCAACACCTTTTACCTTTTCTGGTATTGGACCACCGGAAAGCCATTCTCCAATCTGTTCATATACAAGTTTTGCTTTATTTGAAACATATGCACGGTCGATTTCACCATATCTTACAGATCCATCAGGAAGGACAGTATAATTTATGATAATCGCCGGTCTTTTATCCTCTGGCAAAAGTGAAGAGACGCCATATGACAGACATTCGGGAAGCATTGGAAACGTTATAACACCAGTATAAACTGATGTCGTGTTATGTGAGGCATGCCTGTCAGTATAGGAATTTTTACGGACATATTGATCAACATCAGCAATTGCTATTTTGACTTCAATCTCTCCATCAAGAGTACCGGTTGCATAGGCAATCTGATCAAGATCCTGTGAATCTACATTATCTATTGAAGACCAAAGCAGATCGGATAAGTCATCAATTTTACTATCTCCATATATTCTTTGAGCTTCAGCTTCTCTGATTACTGATTTCGAAAACCTTGGGGAAAAACCATATCTAATCATCGCATTCCATGCAATGGTTGTAAGAGTCACTGATTTTGATTTTTTATTCTTTTGTGGTCTCTTTTGTTGTTTCTTTCGCATATTTTTCTTCATGATTACTGATGAGTAATTAATCTATGAACAGATATGCTTTGAGGTTAAAATAAATATAGATTCTATGGTTTGATTGTATGAGAATAGAGACAAATAGAAAAATTCCAATAGAATTTGAAGATAATATTCCTAATGAATCTGATTCATTGCCTGCATACCTTGTTTCCTGGTTAAATTATGCAATAGATAAAGAGTGGTATCCGGATTTGTGCAGACAATGTTGTGTACTCTTATATGATGAAATGTATCCTGAGGATATTAAATACGTTATAAAAAATACATTAGATCCTCTTATTCTACTTGAAAACTTTTATTATGAAGGATATCAGGCTTTAAACAATCATCAAACAAAAGATTTAAAGAAAATTCTTGCCGGAGTTCTCAATACTGCTACAGGTTTTCTTGATGGAATGCGCTTTAATACTTTCCTTTCTTTTGAAGATTTCATCGAATTTGCATATTATAAGTTCATAATGAACGGAGCAACATGTCTTCCGGTAATGCCATTTCAGGCAACAGGTTTTTTTATCCTTCATGCAGGGCTTTTAAAGGAATTAGGTGATTATGACGAAGCAGAGGAGATATTAAATTCATTGTTAAAATGCTGCCCTACAAATGCCAGAATTTACATTGAACTTGGTATGACATATGAGAGAAAAGGTGATAAAGTCAGAGCTATGGACTTTTTTATGCAAGCCTTTAATCTTTCATGGAAGAAAGAAGACATTGGAACGGTTTACTGCTCTTTTGCACGATTACTTGCCGGTATTCATCCGGATATTTCAAAAGTATGTTATCTTATGAGTCAGTCATGGTCTGATATAGATGAAGTTAACATGGTAATTGCAAAGTTATCTGATAGGGAGATTGAAACATTAAACAAAAACGGGAAGAAATTACTTGAAGCCGGAGGTATTCCTTTTGGAGCAAATTCTAAGTATGCCGATTTAATTATACAATATGCAGAGGATTGTTTAAAAAATAGCGATTTACAAGGAGCATTACGATACTTTAATATTGCCTATAATATGACGTTTTCCGATGATATTGAAAAGAGACTAAATAAAGTTGAAAATATCATTTGTGATCTGATAGATTTCTAAGCACTACCAGGATAGTCATCTCCTTATCATCTAACAGGACAAATAATTAATATAATGCAGGAGCCAGCTCAGAAAAAAATCCTTTACTGGTGTGAAAGTTGCAATATTCCAATTATTGGAAAACAGTGCAGTTGTGGAGAAGAAGGAAGACGTATACCCCTTCTTGCTCCATATGATGTCAGGCCTGCCTTGTCAGGGGATATGGCACTTATCATGAGACTTTTAAATGAAAAGTTTGGTGATATTCCTCTTCCAGATATTGTTCTTCTAAATAAGACCGGTGGAATTGATAGAACAGATCTTGTAATCGTGAATGGTGAAAGACTTGGATATCTATCTTTTGATCCTGTTACAAGAAAATTTTCTTTTGATATCGCTCCTGAAGGCTATAAATTTATTTTGCCTTATGCAACCAAAGGAATACTATCTCTTGAAGATATTGCCGAATTAGGCACCGGTAAACAGAGAATAGGTGGTAAACGGTTCCCATTAAAAAAACCGCTTCCAGATGGAAACGTAACAGTAAAATATAGGGCGCGTATAGGAAGTGCTGTTATTCGTGACGGTTCAATAAAAATTAGAGAAATTAATATAATTTCAAAAGTTAAGCCCCGAAATGCTTCATGGATAGAGGCTGTAGAAAAGAACAGATATCATCTGAAAAATCTTGAACGAAATGCCATCCGAACGATAAAGCATCATATTAAAGATAGAGATACAATTAATGTCTCATTTTCCGGTGGCAAGGATAGTACAGCAGTTCTTCATCTTGCACGAGCAGCGGGAGTCACTTCTGCATTCTTCATAGATACCGGTCTTGAATTTCCTGAAACACTTGAATTTATCAGATCTGAAAATGTTCAAATTATTCCAAAAGGTAATGATTTCTGGCAGGGAGTGGAAAAGGCAGGTCCACCGGGAAAAGACCATCGATGGTGTTGTAAACTATTGAAACTCTTTCCACTCAAGGTATATCTATCAAAGATCGGCCCCTGTGTCACCGTTCAGGGAAACCGCTGGTATGAATCATGGAATCGTGCAGGCCTGGATGAAACAAGTCAAAATCCTGCAAATCCACTTCAATTAAATATTTCTCCAATTAGAAGCTGGCGTGCACTTGAAGTATTTATGTACCTCTGGTGGAAGAAGATTAAATATAATCCTCTTTACGAGAAAGGGCTTGAACGTATTGGCTGTTATCTCTGTCCGGCAATGCTTGAAAGTGAATATGAACTTTTAAAGACCACCCATCCCAAGATGATTAACAGATGGGAAGAATTTCTTAATAAATGGGCGGAGAGGAAAGGATATCCATCTGAATACATTCCAATGGGACTCTGGCGATGGAAGGCTTTGCCACCAAAAATGCGGGAGATATGCAAAGCTCGCGGAATTGAAGTATTAGATGATTTTACAATTAAAAAAGAAGTTATAAAAGATGCTTATAAGGAAATTAAAAACGATACAACTGTCTCTGAAAAGAAGGCGGATAAACAGGATCTTCCAGAGAATATAAGAAAGGATTTTCCAATTCTTGGAGACTTTATCTATCTTGACAATGCTGCAACTTCTTTTTCACCAGAACCGGTGGTTAATACCATGGTTGAGTTTGAGCACCATTATAGAGCAAATGTAGGACGAGGAGTTCATCGACTTACAAATATTGCAACCCAGAGATACTGGCATGCTCATGAAAAGGTTAGTAAATTTATTGATGGAGACGATGGGACAACAGTTTTTGTTAAAAATACCACAGAAGCCATCAACATAGTAGCAAAAGGACTTTCCTTTAAACCTGGTGACAAAATAATAACTTCTATTCTTGAGCATCATTCAAATCTTTTACCATGGAGGGCATTATCAGAAGGTGGAGTGAAAACACAGATAGTTCCGCTTACTTCTGATTATCTGTTAGATCTTGAAACTTTCAAAGAAATAATGGATTATTCTGTAAAATTAGTCTCAATTACACATGCATCTAATGCCCTTGGAGTGATAACACCGGTTAAGGAAATTTCAGAGATCTGTAATGAGTTTGGTGCACTTCTCCTTGTGGATGGATCACAATCAATTCCTCATATTCCAATTTCTGTAAAGGATTTGAACTGTGATTTCTTCTGTTTTTCAGGACATAAATTGTTTGGTCCGACTGGAACCGGTGTGCTATGGATGAAAAATGAAATAATTAAACCTCTTTTCCTTGGAGGTGGAATGGTAGAATCTGTAACAGATGATGAAATTATTTATCGTGAAGGATATGAACGTTATGAAGCCGGGACACCAAATATCGGAGGTGGAATTGCTCTTGGAACAGCAATTGATTATATAAATAAAATTGGAATGCCATCTATTCGTGAACATGACATAAGACTTACAACAAGACTTATCGAAGGTCTGACATCCATAGACGGAGTAAAAGTTTATGCATGTTCTGCTCAGGATATGAGAATTGGAGTTGTATCATTTACACTCAATGGGCTTTCTCCGCATGAAGTAGCCGGCTTTCTTGATGAAAATGCCGATATTCTTGTCAGATCAGGGGTTCATTGCTGTCAGCCGTTAATGAATTCAATAGGATGTCCTGATGGAACTGTCCGTGTAGGCATTGCTCCTTATACTACTAATCATGAGATAGATCTTTTAATTTCATCAGTTAAAGATATTACAAAAGCTCTTAATTAATATTTTTTGATTCGGTGATAAATTCTATCTTTTTTGTATCTCCATAAATTCCAAGGGTTAATCCATTTTTTGAAGCAATCTGGTAACTGACATCAGTTGCAACAGATGTAGTTATAATCATCGGAATTAAACCAACAAGACATTTTCGGACTATTTCAGATTTTATCGGGCGGTTTATCAGAATTGCACATTTTAAACTCTCAATTCCTTTAATAAGAGTATGTCCAACCAATTTATCCACAACATTAACAGAATCAAGATCGATCTCATGAATTAATTCGTTTTCATAAAAAAGGAAGCCTTCTGATAGAAAAGATTTATCTTCAAATTTTTTGATTATTGTGTAGAGATCTTTTTTTGAAAATATAACACTTGAATTAATAATTGGTAACTGTCCTGGATCTATATATGATACAGACCCCCCACAGCCAGAAAGAATAGTCTTTTTTGGGAGAGTTCCGCTGAAAATGTTTCTGGTAAGAACACTAATTCTATTCTGTTCTATCTTTATTGATTCAATTTCATCATTATTTTTTATTATCTGTTCAGTATATAGATATCCATTAATAAATTCTTTAATATTTTCAGGATAGATAGAAAGGGATGTTAAATGCCTGCCGTTAAGGAAAACCGCAATTGGTAGTTCTTTTAGGAGTTTTTCTTTCAATTCGGCATTTATTTGATCTTTCATAAAATAATTCTCCATTTCTCAAGTTTTGTTTCAAATGATGTTGTATTTGCAGGACTTGTTGATGGGAGATAGAAAGCAGTGACTGGTAAGTTTAACATTTTAAAACCGGTCTCTGCTTTTCTTCCATTTAGAAATACCCTTTCAATATTATAAGTTTCAAAAATTTTTGAAAGAGGATTTATTGTTATATCTTTTATTGATGAATCAAGACTTCCTATGCGGTTACATGATGAATAAACATCAAATAGAGCAATGCCATTACTCTTTAAAATTTCCAATCTCTCTATATATGGGAGGTTTTCTGAAAAATTTAGAAGACGGCCCATAATTTTCCAGAATTGATTCAGAGGATTACCATAATACATTCCAGTCTTTAGAGAAAGTTCCGAAGGAAAACTTCCAAGAATTAATGAAGTACAATTATCATCTATAACCGGATCAAGACATTTAAGCAAGATCAGTCTCCAGATAAAAGTTTTAATAAATCAGATAATTTATATGGCTTTGGAAGTACTCTTGAAAAACCATACTTTTGAGGATCAGCCATAATCGGATCCTGTGAATAACCACTTGAAACAATTGCATAAGCATTTGGATTAAGCTTAATTATCTTCTCCATAGCTTCTTTACCACCCATCCTTCCTGGAATCACAAGATCCATAATTAGTACATCAAAAGGATGACCGGTTTCCATGCTTTTTTCGTATTCAGTAACAGCACTCTCTCCATCAATAACGGTTTTTACTTCCCAGCCATTTCTCATCAGAAGTGTTGATACAATATCAAGAATTCCTTCCTCATCATCCATTATTAATGCGGTTTTACTACCTGATGGAATAGATGAAGTTTTCTTGATTTCTTTTCCTATCGGATCAGTTCCTGCGGGTAAATAAATTGCAACGGTTGTTCCTTTTTGATAGTTTGAAGAAATAATTATTGAACCCTGATGTTTCCTGATAATAAACATTGCAGAAGTCAGGCCAAGTCCTCTTCCAGTACCTCTTGTTGAGAAATATGGATTAAAAATCTGATCTTTTACAGCATCAGGAATACCTTCGCCCATATCAGAAATGATAATCTTGATATAATCTCCTGGAGGTAATTGACAGATATTTTTCTTTACATCTATTTTTGTATTAATAACCGAGATATAAATAATTCCACCATTAGGCATTGCTTGATCTGCATTTAATACAATATTATGTATAACCTGACAAAATTGACCTGGATCAATGTTTACTTTATGAAGATTTTCGGCGAAGGAGTATCTAATTGTAGATCTTGCATCATTAATAGAATATCCAGCAGTATCACGAATAAAATTTTCAACACTTGTATATTCTTTTACTGGATCTCCACCTTTAGAGAAGATGAGGAGTTGTTTTGTTAAGTATTGAGCTCTAAATGCAGCTTTTTCCGCCTCATCTAACCTCATAAACCCCGGGTTATCAGTCTGAATAGTGTCTTTACATAGCCCAATATTCCCAATGATTGATGTTAAGACATTGTTAAAGTCGTGGGCAATTCCACCGGCAAGTATTCCTAATGCTTCAAGTCGTTGAGATTTTTCAATTTCATCCTCATATCTTAATCTTTCGGTTAAATCCCTGATAATAATAATTGCATAAGTCTGCTTTTCATCTCCGTTAATTGGAGTTACTGATACAAAGCAAATTCTTGTTAATCCCTTTGCTTTTATCATGATATTTATCATGTCTTTCCTTTCAGGAATAAAATTATTTAATGTCCTGTTTATTAGGGATGAAATGTCCAAATTATCATCAGAGAAACTGATATAATCATCTATATGATTTTCAGTACTATTATTCTGTTTATAAGCGATAAAATCTTCAGCTGCATTGTTCATATACATAATCTGGCAATTATGTCTGACCATTATCACGGCATCTTCAATGGTCTGCATGATGAGGACAAGCCTGTTCTTTTCGAATTCAAGACGTTGTTCAGTCTTTGCTCTCTGTTTTAACTGTTCAACAAGATTCTGATTACTTACAATTAATTGTTCACTTCTCTTAGAATATTTACTTTCAAGTTTAATCCGGTAGTTTATATTTTCTTCTTCAATTCTCTTTCTATCAGTGATATCTCTTGCAATTATTACAATATATGGTGAATTAACATTATCTATCAGAAGAAATGAAGCTTCAATCTGTGTTGATTTATTTTTTCCAGAAATGAGAACTTCATACTGCCATGAGCCTTGTTTTTGATATTTAATCTCATCTATTATCTTTCTGAGATCTGTTCCAAGAAGAGAGAGAGCAGATTTTGATATGACTTCATCTTTTGTTATTCCAAGAAGTGATAATGCAGATTTGTTTAGATCAGTAATTCTATCGGCTTTTAGATTTAAGACAAAGATTGCATCTGATGTTTCGTGAATCAAATCTCTGAATCTTTCAAGTTCAGAGATACGACGCATTAATTCAGGGTAATAACTTTTTTTTTGTGATGTAGCTCCAAGACCCATTATCTGGTTTCGAAGATCTGATTTATCGTTTTTATCTGAATACTGATTCATATATGATCTTTATATCTTCTGATTTTAGTTCTCCTGGATTAGTAACAATACAGGGATCATTTAAAGCATTTTTAACAAGTGCAGGTATAATATATTGTTCTGATATGATATCTTTTAGCTTTAATGTAAAGCCGATTTGTTCATAAAACTTTTGAATATTATCTAATAGAAGTTCTTTTCTTTTATTTGGTTTAATTTTTTCTATGTCTAATCCGAAAAGTTTAGTGATATCATTATACCTGGCTGGACAGAAGTCATAATTGTGATTAATTACTTCTTTTAGAAGTACTGCGTTGCAGATTCCATGAGGAAGATATGTAAATCCCCCAAGACTATGTGCCATCGCATGAACTGCTCCAAGACTTGCATTTGAAAAGGCAAATCCTGCATGCATACAGGCATCCATGAGATATTTACGATATTCTAAGTTTAGCAGATCAGTTCTAACTTTTGGAAGATATTCTAAAATAAGTGAGATTGTTTTTAGTGCATGAAGATCTGTTAATGTCGAATGAGCATTAGATACATATGCTTCAATTCCATGAACAAATGCATCAAGTGAAGTATATAAAGTCTTTTCATAATCTAATGAGAGAAGTGTTTCAGGGTCAATCAGGCTGACATCCGGGACAATTGATTTTGAAACAATAGCAATTTTACGATTATTAGATGTATCAGAGATTATTGCAAATTGAGAAAGGTCAGCCCCACTACCTGCTGTCGTTGGAATACAAATCATTGGAGGGGGAGGGTATTTTACACTGTCAACACCTTCATAATCAAGAATATGCCGACCATTAGAAGCGACAATTCCTATTCCTTTTCCACAGTCAAGTGCAGAACCCCCACCAACTGCAAGAATGCCGGTGCAGTCAGTCTTAAAATAGATCTCTGATCCTTCCATTACAGAATCAGCAGTTGGATTTGGTGTAAAATCTGCAAAAAAATTTATTATCTGTCCATTTGATCTGATTTCATCTATCAGATCTTTAAATAATTGTAAATCAAGTAAAGCAGAGTCAATCACGATTAAAATATTCTCAATATGAAAATTAGTCAGATATTGGGTTACAAGATGTCTTGCTCCTACACCAAAAACGATTTCAGGTGTAATAAATTTTCGTAGTTCGAAAATTTCACTAGAAGCCATGATAATATACGTATTTGTTTATAGATATAATTATTCTACTTCAGAGAATTGTAGGAAGATTATCAAGTGTTCAAATTGTGACTGGAAAGTATAGTGTATGAAATAAAATTTTTTAGTTTTTTTTACATTTAATTGCAACTCACACATTTTTTCATCTATCATTGGTGGATATGGTATAAGACGAAAAATGCCTATTACATCTTAATTTCATCCAGTTTAATCCAGAACTACTTTATTAGTGACCTTGCTAAATCCTATTTAACGAATTAAATATAACACGCCGACCAACAGAATATCTGTTAGTTCCCTCATACTATTAATACGAAGAATGATTTTATACGTTACAAAGTGTTTAATTGATAAAACTCTTTAGACTGTTTTTTATTTCTTTTCCTTAAAGAAACATATTTTTCATATGTGCATGATATTTCCAAATATCTCATCCAACTTAATGCATTTTTTGACTTATCTAACCACATAAAAGGCAATACAGAGATATTTGAATAATATTCTCGCCATTCTCTATTTGATTTTATGTTCTCAAGATAGAGAGCATATGAGATAATTCTTAATCATATAAATGTGTTCATTCAGGAAAAAATCAAAAATAAGGTTAATATTTCAAATAATCCTTTCATATTTAAAATCTTTACTGGATTAACTCTCTCTGAAATAAATGACAAATGAATAATATAATATCTTTATAGATCCAAATTGTTCTATCATCTTTCAGTAGTCTTTTATAGTATTTGTCAACTCTGAAAGATTATTAGTGGGGGGTCGAAATTGCGAACGGTTTTTGTTCATCATAAAGGAGGGACAGGAAAAACTACATCCTGCCTCCAGATTGGCGGGGCACTGGTTAAATTGGGGAGAAGGGTACTTATAGTAGATACTGATCCCCAGGCTAATGCAACAATAGCACTTGGTGTAAAACCTGAACAGACAATAGGAAATATCTATAAAGTATACTTAAGTCATGCTTGTGAAGATGCACCGATTTATACCTTTCAATCCTGCATATTACATACAAATTCTGGAATTGACCTTATACCCTCTAATCTTGACCTTGTTGGAGTTGAACCCTTTTTGTATAGTTATCCCGATAGATACAATATCCTTGAAACTGAGATCTCAAAAATTTCAAACGATTATGATCATATCCTCATAGATACACCACCGTTTTTAGGACAATTTGTTTTAAACGGACTGATGGCAGCTGATAAAATTATTTTTGTCTTTTCACCGGATATTTTTGCAATTGAAGGCTATAAAAATATAAGATTAATAATGCAGGACATGACTGAAATAATTGGCCGTAGTGTTCCTATCGGCATGGCAATATTAAACAGATTTGAGAAGGAAAAAGAGAATACAAACAGAATATCACGATGGTTTTTAAATCACAAAAAAGATAAAGATCAGAATATTGAAGCTGATTTAGTTGATCAAATAAAGGAGGAACTAAAGTTTGATATCAAATCTTTGATAGTTGTTCCCGAAAGTCACAACCTGTCATTATCTTTCAAATCTGGTATTCCACTAACTATTTCAAATCCTGAAAATGAAGCAGCAATGGTATTTGCTCAGGCAGCAGAGATTATTGATAATTGGATGACAGATTATTAAGGTGGTCAAAATGGATGGAAATGATAAAAATTCCGGGCGTAGAGGTCTTTTTACGGTGTTACCTAATCAGGAACAACCTGAAAAGATAAAAATAACAGATGTTGAAAAAATTGTTAAATTAATTGTAGATCAAAAAAATACTTCTGATATTGTCGATTATCCATCCATCTTTACCCCCATTATTACGCGCCTGACTGATCTTATCAATGAAATAGATAAAAAAGATACAGAATTAACAACCCTCACTAATACCTGTTCCATACTTAAAACTGAAAAGAAAGAATTGATATCTTTACAGGAATCTTATCTTTCTGATCTTGTTAATTCCCATACCGAATTTGACAGAGCCCTTGAGATATTTCAATATCATGAACTTGCAATGGTGTTAATCGATGAAAACTATGCGATTTATGATGCCAACGAAGCTTTTGGAACACTTTTTAATATTAAACGAAGTGAAATTACAAGAAATCATCCAAATCTCTCTGATTATATTTCTGATTATTCTCATGTATGCCCGGATAATGGAAAGGAATACTTTGTTATTGATATAAAACCCCCGATAATGCCTTTTGATCACGAAGCTGTTGCTCTCCTTGTACTTATAGAAGGAAATTATCCTACAAATGAGGCATTACTAAAAGATAGGACTGATGATGAAAAACTACTAATTTCAGTGCAGGCCTTCAATCTATTTCCAATCCCTGCCTGTGTAATAGATGACCATCTAACCATTATCAGATCTAATGTTGCATTTGAAGAATTAACCTATAGAGAGAAGTTTGAACTGAACTATAGAGACCTTGGAAGCTCCGGATTTAGTGTAGGATATATACAGGCTCTATCAGAGTTCATAGAATCTGACATTGAAGATATATTTCTTTCAGATACAACTGTAACAAAAAAGAATTGTCTGATTGTTAACGTTTATACTAACGTAGTAAGATTATCTGTTGATTCATCAGACTGTTATCTTCTTATTGCCGTTCCTGAAGAGGAGACTGATAATTCTGTATCTGCAGTATCTACCCCAGATGAGAATAATGTAACAAAAGAATATTGTGCACTTGCAAAAGTCCTCCTTGATATGAGTCCGGCACCCACTGCACTTATTACAAAAGATAAAACAATATTTGCTATTAACGATTCTTTTTCGGAAACTACAGGGAAACCAAATAATACATTAATTGGTGCAGATTTGAGTATTGTAGGAATTCTTTTTGAAGAACTTGATTATTCAAAGGGGCCTATCTTACTTGACAATACAATCTTTTTTAGTACACCGTGGGGACGAAAAGAGTTCTCAATTTTAGTAATTCCTCCTGAATCGGAGGACGGACTATTAGTCATTATACTATCACAGTGTATTGAAAAGGAAGAAACAAGAGAAGAGATCCTTCCACCAAAATCAACTGAAACCGCTCAAAATTCTCAAATTAATCCCGTATGTCAGATTCTTATTGATATAAATCAGGAACCATTAATTCTGTTTGATGAAAACAGAAAAATTATTGAAGTAAATGAACTATTTGCAGATTTGGTTGGAGTGCCATCTTCTTCAATTATTGGAACCGAGATAACAGAATTTGGGATTATCCCTGATTCACCAGATACATTTGGAAGAAAAATTTCCTTTGAAACACTTGCAGGAACTGAATCATATTCCATTCTCCACATTCCTGCATCTACTGCCCATGGCATTTCAGTAATAGTTCTTCAAAGTCTGAATGAAATTAATGAAGCAAAGCCAGTCTCTGATGAGGTAACTTCAACATTAGATTCAACACAAGTACATGAAGTTCCAGTTCAATCTGTTGTAAGTGATTTTCCAACCCTAAAATCAGATGAACCAGCAGCTGTTACAAGAGACAATCTTCTATTAGATTGGAATGACCAATTTGTTAATATCACAGGTATTGATGAATTCCTTGCTGATGGAATGGAAATTTCTTCAATAATTAAGGACGAAAAGGATAATACAGTAACAATAAAGGATAAAAAATATATACATAATATCCTTAACTTTTCGGAAAACATCGCAGTACATTCACTTATTGATATCACCAGACAAAATGTGATTATTTCATCTTTAAAATTCCAGATAGATGCATTTGAAGCAGAAATCTCAAAATTAAAAACCCAACATCTTGATGAAAATAATACAATACGTAAACAACAGGAAGAATTAAACAGAAAATATGAAATCGTCGAATTTGAACTATCTGATGAAAGATATGCAATAGATATCTCAATGGTCAAAGAAGTAATTGACATGATTCCATATACACCTATTCCAAAAACACCTCCATATGTCGTAGGAATAATCAATCTCCGTGGAGAGATTACTCATATTGTTGATCTTGCTGTGTTACTTGGTGAAAGTGCAAAAACTGATAAAACTGATCAAAAAATCATTATTATCCCTGCAGAAATTACAGATGGACAACATATAGGTATAATTGTAGATAATGTAAGAAGTGTTACTGAAATACCAGCAATAGACGTCACATCATTAGGAGAGGAAATGAACACTCATATACACACACATATTAAAGGTGTTATCAGATTAAAACAAGATGATATCCATGACAGAAACTCCGAAGATCAAGACATTGCTCAACTTGTAATCTGGCTTGATGTAAAGGAAATACTTGCAGAATTATAATAAGTTTCTCGTACAACCATTAATCAGGATTATGATAGATAAAAAGATCCCTTTAATTCCAAGGAATATGGCTCCAGAGATTGATGAAACCGGCCTTGATGCTCTAATCATCGATGTTGAAAAGATGTTAAACATTCATCTGACGAATTACAAACATGATTACATCAAACGTCGTATGCTTTCACGTATGAATTCTACCAAACAAAAAAATTTTGTTGAATATCATCGATATTTAAAATTACATCCTGAAGAAGAAGATAAACTTAGAAACGCTCTTACAATCAATGTTACAAAGTTTTATCGCGATCCTGAAGTTTTCAATCTAATAAAAAATGATATTTTTCCACTGATCCTCAAAGAAAGAAAATCCATCAAAATCTGGAGCGCAGGCTGTTCATCAGGAGAGGAACCATATACATATGCGATAATGCTTTATAATCTTGGAAGAGCAGGATCAGGTTTTACAAATACCATAATTGCATCAGATATTGATGAAACTATATTACAAAAAGCGCGCGAGGGTATATATGAAAAAACAGCGCTTGTAAATCTCAGTGAAGCAGATATCATAAAACACTTTGATAAACTTGAGAATGGTAAATATTCTGTAAGATCTCACATTAAACAGATGGTCCAGTTTAGATCTAATGATTTAATGAAAGGAATTCCTCCAGGAAAAGGATTTGATATGGTTTCCTGCCGGAATGTTACTATATATTTTAATGAGCAACAAAAGAAGGACCTGGTAAAACTTATGCACCAGAGTCTTGTAAAAGACGGTTTTTACATAATGGGAATGTCTGAATATATGTCAAAAGATGTGGATTATCTGTTCACTCCATACAAACCAATGCTCAAAGCTTTTAGAAGGAGAGAAGTAACAGAACGATAATTATTCCTTTTTTAGAAGTCGAATTATAATATTTTTTCTGTCAAGTGGTTCAAGCCCGGATAGTAATCTATCCTGATCTTCCTTAACTTCATGCGCTTTAACTTCATTACGCATCATCCAAAAATTAAAGCCTACAAGTATGACAATAAGGAGACTTCCGATCCAGAGGGTGATACCAGAAGGCCTCACTTCGTCAATGAACCACATTATTATCAATACGCAAATAAGGCCGATTATATAGAATGGTCCCCACAACTTAAAATTCAGATACTTCATCTGTTAAGTCATACTATGTAGTTATCAGTATACCAAAGCTTCTGTTTTAATCGGTATATCTCAGAAGGTACATAATCTTTCTAATTCTAATTAATGTATGAATAAGGATATAGTTGAACTGATATTTCCAATATTATTTCTGCTTTTCATCTTTACTGTGATAAGTGGATGCGTAGAAGTAACGCCGCCTGTTGTTGAGTCACAAACACCTACTCCAGAGCCCACCGTTATAACAGTTCCTGATGTAATTAATACAGGTGATAAGACAGTAACTTCTATTGCAAATGATACTGATAACAATACTGAATCCTCTACTACAGTCATGCCTGATGATTCAGCAGTTGCACCTGACCCGAAACTTCCAAATCCACCTACAACATCCTTCACAGAAGTAGCACCAATCTCAACAATAGGTCTTAAAAACACACCAGTTCCTCAATACTCAAAACTCTATAACAGAAATGGACTTTCTGTGGATCAGGAATTTTTCCCGGTTTATCATATAAACAGAACTTTTGCTAACGATGCGGTTGCATATGCATATGATCTTAGGACCCCTCCAATGGCTATAGAATTAGATTTTGTTCCAAAAATGACTAAAGATATAATTGCTATTGATAAACGTACCGGGGACAAAGAAGGGATGGTAGAATATGTAAGAGATATCCCTGTCCAATCTGCATGGTTTGAATTAAGGGTATATAACCGGGAAACCGGTGAGGAAATATTGACCGAAGGTTATGGCAGGAAATATAGTCTTGAAAATAAGACAGTAACCATACAGCGTGTAGGTGATATGCAATTTGACATGCTAGGTGATGATGTTTATGCTGATATTACAATGAAACTTGCAATAAATAATGCTACAATAAAGGAATATGGAGATGTTATCAATCTAATTCAGGAAGAAAAAATTGCTCAAAATTTACTTCCCAAAGTATTTCTAACAGAATCAGATCTTTCTGGTTCATGGAAGAAGGTAGGAGATACTGAGCATGATGATAGTCATTATTCATCCATGTTTTCAACAGATACCGGCCAATCATTTACTCAGAAAATTTATAAATATGAAACCGCTGATGAGACAAAAAGTGCTTATGATAATGAAAAATCTGAAATTTCCTCAAGTGAAAAGATAACACCATTAATTAATGGGAATGAAGGTTTTTCATACAGTACATCATTTAAAACCGGAGTTGTATTTATGCAGGGTAATTATCTCGTAGAACTTACGAGTTTCTCGTATCCGGCTGTAAATCTTGATGAGTTTAAAACTGACTGTAAAAAGATATCAGAGAGAATCAGTGCTTTGGTTTAAACAATTCAAACTTTTTATATCATTGATATTTAAAAAAGAATCAAGATTTTTATCTATTTTTCTAATTTCCATAACAGGGATATAGATATGATACATACTCTCAATCATTTCATATACTCTTGATTTTTCACTTTTTTTTATATAATTTGATATTGCCCCAAACCTATATACAGCAAAGAGAGGTTCATATTTTCCATCTTCCCATATAGGAACGATAGCATCAGCCTTTGCTTCCATTATCTTTATAAAGAGAAAATCTATGACATCTGCAAATAGAAGAGGCATGTCACATGCCACAATAAAAACATAATCATCAACAGATATTTTGGAGTTACTATTAACGAATGCATGTATTGCTCCCATTGGGCCGTTCTCTTTTCTGATATCAGTAATACATGGATAAGTTACAATATTTCCAATAAGTTTAGACTGCTCATTATCACGAGTAGATATTATTATCTTTGTACAAACCTTTGAAATTGCCTCTATCTGATGCTGTAGAAAGGTTTTGCCCTGATATCTGAAGAGACATTTCTCAGATCCATTAGCTCGTGTTCCTTTTCCTCCGGCAAGGATTAATGCAATTCTATTATCATTATATTTCATCAAATCTCGATTTCTTATCATTTATTCCTCTGTTCAAGTGAAAGTAAATCAATTTTTATCTGAAGATCAGGAGTAAAACCTCCAATGCCATCTTTTGACACAACTCTATGACAAGGAATTATGAGAGGAGTAATATTTTGTCTCATTGCTGTTCCAACAACCCTGGCATGAGTTTTTGCATCCTTTGCAATCTCTCCATATGGTCTCGTCTCTCCATATGGAATTTTTGAAACTATCCGGTAAATAATTTGAAAACTGTTATCTTCTTCAAATAAAATACTTTTTAAGGGAATATTCTTTCTTTTACCAGAGAGATATTGTTTAATTTCATTTGGAACCTGATCTTCACCTTCAGGCTTTTTTGAAAATCTTATCTGCATGATAACGCTCTCATTCCATTTTACAACAACATGCCAAAGTCCAAAAGGTGTTGACCCGGTTTTAATCATATTTTACCTTATTATTTTTGTGAAATTGTTGGTATCAACAATTGTGAGTTCATCCTGGATCCAATTTGGAAGTCTTTTTCGGATTTCAGGTTCTAAAAATCTTTTCTCTCCAAATATAAGAATTCCTTTATCCTCCGGAGTTCTTAAAACTCTTCCAAGAGCCTGCTGAACTTTATTTAACGCAGGTAGTGTATATCCAAGAAATTTTCCTTCTTCTCCATATTTGAGGATATAATAATCAATTATCATCTTGCGAACCCGGTTCCATGGAGCAAGAGGAAGCCCTAATACCATAGCCCCTGATAACATATCGCCACGATAATCAAGCCCTTCTGAAAATTTACCGCCACATACTGCAAAGAGAATTCCACTTTTTCCAGTCTTTGGAAGATGAATAAATCTTGTAAAAAGAGCTTGTGCCTCAGTGCTTTCTTTTGGTTCTACAAAGATCTCTCGTCGTACAAGTTTATGTTCAACTTCATGTACACAATTCTCAAGTGTCTGATATGAAGGAAAGTAAACCGCAAGATTTCCGGGACATCTTGCAAAATCAAGGATATATTTACTGATTCTTTCAGTATTTTCCTTGTTCTGTCTCATAGAATATGCTGAAGTTATATCAGAAATTCCAATAATTTTACGATTCTCTTTTGGAAATGCATTAGGCAGGGAAAACCTGCCAATTCGGAAATCATTTAAAACCCTGAAATAAAGCATCTCATAACTTTCAAGTGGATTTAATGTGCCGGAGATTAATATGGTTGCATGATGTTCTTTGACAAGAGTTGAAAGCGCCGGTGCTGAATCTATACTCCTGACTTCTAGCGTAATGTTATCAGGTTCTTTATGATAAATTGTAAGATATGCCTGGCTGCTTAAGGATAGGTTTAATCGATATAGAAAGTTACATAATCTTTCAATTCCGCTGGTTCTGTATTCTCCACGCTTAGAGTTTATTTCATCAATCTTTTCTGAAAGATCCATTAACTCATTGACTACTTCTTCAATTGTTGAGAAAAATGATTCCCGGAGGATCATCCTTGAAAATAGTTGCGGATCAAACCAGTCTTCACTTTCACGTGATCTTTTAAGACCGTCCATAAATCTGAGAATTTGTGGGAAAAGCGTTCTGATAGACTCAAGTTCTTTTGCGGATTTGCTTAATGTTGTTATATCATGGTCTGCCTGTTCAATTGCAACACTATCAAGTGTTACTGAGTTGATATCCTGCATCACATCTCCGCAATTGTGTGCTTCATCAAGGAGTAAAATGATATCTTTGGGCTCTTTTTGTATTCCAGCGTATAATTGTTCTCTAATTTGATCGTTAAATAGATGATGATAATTACATATCAAAACATCAACATCCTGGGAAGCCTGTGACATTACTTCATATGGGCATAGACCATCACAGAGTGTATCAATATTATCAGGAGAAATATTGTTTTTTGTAATCCTCTCGGCAAGTTTTCTGCATCTTTCAGAGGAAACAATTTTTATACCACCTTTTTCACTATTAATCGCTGTTCTACTTCTGATATAATATGGACATAATATTGGGTAATCTGGATCATTTGATTTGATTTGAGAAATTATCTGTTTGTCTTTTGTTGGATCAAGAGAGCCTCTTTCTGCACGTTCTTTAATGAGAGCATTTGAAAACATCTTGACAGCTTCACATTTATGGTAAATGTCACCTAAACCACCAAGAGGACAGACAGATCTTTTACCAATAAGATATGAATATCTTAAGGTAGGTTGTTTTTTGCGGATAAGATCAAGTTCTCTTACATAGGTTGCAAGTTGGGAGATTGTTCTGACAGCAACTATTATCAGTTTTCCTTCAGATTTTGCAAGTAAAGCTGAAACTATGCTTGATTTTCCAGAACCTGTCGGTGCATCTATTAAAAGTAATCCACCTGATGATGCGTAATCAGCTGAAATATTGAGCATATCCTCCTGACCTGGACGGTACGCCTTATATGGAAACCAGTCTTTGAGAGAACTCATCTAAAAAAATTTGTTTTACAAGATTCTTATCTGTATGGTTTACAGTATAGTTTTAAAAGAATTTTTCTATTTTGAATTAAGTCTGAAGAGAGTAGTGACATCATAGAGATTTACACGCCCATCACCACTATAGTCAAGATTAATATCTCTTTCACCTGATGATATTTTTTGAAAACAAATCACCACATCTGAAAGATCATTGTGGCCATTGCCATTTAGGTCTGTAGCGCTATAAACCTGATTTGATAATGGCCGGTAATCTATATTTCCCGGCGTAATTTCATATTGAGGACAAAAATCACCTTCCGGAATACATGTGTCAGAATAGCCAGAGTTATTCATATCAGACCAATAGTTGCCGGTGGTCTCATTCCATATGCCTGTTGGAAGGTTACCGGTGATTACTAAATTATTGGTATTTGCAAGATAATTATTTGAAAACTTTAATGAATACTTATCTGATATACCAACTCCATTTACACCACCAGTGATTGTTGAGTTCCTGACTGTTGTAGAATCTGCATAAATTAATAGCCCGGTCTTTAAAGAGTCAAGAATTTTTGTATTATCAATGTTTACTCCCGACGTTTGAAGTAAGATTCCAACAATTCCGGCTTTTTTTATTTCTGTATTTTTTATTGTAATATCTGATCCGTTGATTAAAGCAATCCCAGAATATCCGGCATCATCTATTGATGAATCGGAAATATCACAATTATTACATCCATTAAGCATTATTCCGGATGGATATTTCTTTAATGCACCGACAAGGGTATTTGCCTGAAAATTTTTTATCATGAGGTTTGAAATATTATTTCCATATATTCCCATCAGACTTCCCTGCACGTTTGAATCAATTATTGAGATATTATCAGATGCACTAAACTGATACCCATAAAAGAGATTTTGCTCAAAATTACAGTTTTGAATCCGTATATCCGAACTATTATGAACTATTTTAATACCATAACAATTGTCAAGAGCAACGATATTTTTAAGCGTAATATTATTACAATTTGAGATATACACGCCGCTTCCGGTCTTCGTCATTACAAGATCTGATATTTCGATATTTGAGCATTCTGAAAGAATAAGGATTCCAGGATTATCTGAAGAATCAATGGTAAGATTGTGCTTATCTACAAGATATATGCATTTCTTTCCATTGATTAGATTTGAGATATCCATACTATGTCTGATAAATTCATTACTCTTTGCGCTGATATCGACATTGATATTATTGTTCATGATAGTGCACCGGTTAAGGGTTAAATGTAATGTATCAGTTATTGAAATACCAATAAAATTTGAATTAGATACGACTCTATTTAATGAAACTTCATCACATTTTTTTAGAACTATTCCGGTTATCTTATTGTTCCTTGTAGTAGTGTCAGATATTGAAAGATTTTTTGATTCGATACATGATATTCCAGTGCCCGTAGTATCATAGATTTTTGATGCAGATATTGTTGTATTTATATCACCTGAAAGAATGATTCCGCTATTTTTTGCAACTGTTACATTTATTAACGAAAGATTAATTGTATCTGTTCCGGTAATTATTCCATTAACAGTAAGATCTATAAGCGTAATATTTTCGTGATTATTAATCGTAATGGACGATAGGAGAGTGTTTTGTCCTGTTAATATAACATCATCAGCATCAATTATCAAAGATGAGGCGTTAGCATGATATATTCCAGGTTCTGTTATTGTCTCTTCTGTCCCTGTAATTATGCCTGTAAATCCTGTTATGCTAATTAGAATTATTAGAATTATCAAAATTGATAATTTATGCATATAATTATAATGAATATTATATATAAAAAGAGAGGAGTAATTAACTGGAGTATAATATGAAGAAAGAATGTCTGAAATGTGGATATTGTTGCAGTTATATGTCAGACGTGTTTGGTATAGTTGAAAATACCGGGGAATATGAATACAAAATTGCTTATCTTATAACAAACGTTCAGCAGATTGTTAAAATTGATTCGGATAAGATAAATCTGTTTATTAATAATACAATCCTCGATAAGCGCAAAATGGCCTGTCCATTTCTCCGGGAGTACGAGGGGGGAGCCATATGCACAGTACATGAGACAAGGCCAGATCTCTGTCGTTCATACTTTTGTCCAAAGTGTCCATAAATGGGATAACTTTATTTATTTTTACTAACTATTACAATATTATGTGCACTGTTGGTGGTCCTGTAGATATTGATTTTGACGAAGGACTTGAAGCTAAATCATACAAATGTAATGACTGTGGATCTTCATTTAAGAGCCTTGGAAAGAAAGTCAGATGTTCCTCTTGTGGATCTAAAAATGTTACTGAAGTATGATTAAGCCTCCAGCCGGAGGATATCTTGAAATTCGCGGCAAGAAAGAATTTATCCTCATTGGAATTAATGAAAAATCATTTCATCTTTTTATTGAGACAGGAACTGAAGAGATCTCTCAATTTCTTGATATTGGCGATCTGATTGTTGTTTCGGCTCCTGAGGGTGGTGAGTTTATGCAAGCGGCAATTCTTTTAGAACTTGTCAGGACTTATCATGTGCCGCTTGTTGTACTTCCAAAATCTCATCCAGGGTCAAAACGGCTTAATATGGTGGTAAGTGCCGGCCCAATGATTCTTCTTGCCTGTAATATTATGCGGGGTACTCATCCAGAGCAGCATCTTCTATGTTCTGGAAATGAGTTATCCGGGTTGATAATTGAAGGTGTTTCCGGGATGATTTATTATTATGGAATATCTACTGATATTAGTGTAATTGAGCACAGTTCAATCATTTCTGAAGATATTCAATAACCCTCACATTGATCTGTCTAAAAAACTGGATAAAGAGTTATTTAGGAAAAACCAAAGTGAGAATTCATAAAACAATACAGAGACCTACAAGCGATCACTCTCTGTCAATTACAGAAAAAAAGGAGAAAGTAATTAAAAATAACCGATTAATTGAATAACCATTTGCGATAATAAAACTGATATTTCATATATGACACGAAATATTGACAACAATAGAAAAAGTCAGGATGAGTTGTATGTTTAAGTGTTTTAATGATTATTACAACAACTTATGATATTACAACCTCAACTCCCGAACCTTTAGGCGCATATATTAAAAGCTTTTAAAATATCTCT
>CAYSSW010000002.1:52620-77955 GCA_964434005.1 uncultured Methanospirillum sp. | reverse complement strand
GGACCGGGAATCGAACCCAGATCGAGGGAACCACAATCCCTTAGGATGACCATTACCCTACCCTGGCATAATGCACCATATATATTATCATGAATATGTGATTAATCTTTCTCTTCATCATCAACAATGAGAAGTAAGGATATAAGCTAACCGGGTAGGATTAATCTGCAAATACCACTCATAATATATCATATTATATCGCGGATCTTGTGGTGGGATAATAATGGCAAAGAAATCAAAGAAAAGATCAGAAACAGACAATGAGGGGTCAAAAAGTAGAACGCCTATTGTCTGTGTTCTTGGCCATGTTGATCATGGCAAAACCTCACTGCTTGACACAATAAGAGGTTCGTCGGTAGTGAAAGGAGAAGCTGGAGCAATTACCCAGCATATAGGAGCAACTGTTGTCCCTATTGATAATATTCTTGAAATGAGCGGATCGATGAAACAGATGAATATAAGCATACCAGGCCTTCTTTTCATCGATACACCAGGTCACCATGCATTTACCACTCTGCGTGCACGTGGTGGAGCACTTGCTGATATGGCAATAGTTGTTGTGGATATAACAGAAGGTTTCCAGCCGCAAACAATTGAATCACTTCAAATTTTAAGAAATTGCAAAACTCCTTTTGTAATTGCTGCAAACAAAATTGACAGGATGCCTGGATGGCGTTCTCATGAAAATACTAGTTTTCTTACAAGCTTCAAGAACCAGAATGACCGCATTCAACAAATGGCGGAGTTAAAACTCTATGAAATAGTTGCCAAACTTGATGAACATGGCTTTTCATCAGAACGTTTTGACAGAGTCAATGATTTTGCAAGAAATCTTGCAATTGTTCCAATCAGCGCACACACCGGCGAAGGAATTTCAGATCTCCTGATGGTCCTTGTCGGGCTTGCACAAAGATATATGGAAGAAGCCCTTGCACTTTCAGAAGATGGTCCTGGCTCAGGCACAGTGCTTGAGGTTAAAGAAGAGAAAGGACTTGGAACAACAATTGATGTCATCCTCTTTGATGGTACACTTGAGGTTGGTGATGAGATAGCTGTTGCCACAAGCAATGATGTTTTAGTAACAAAGGTAAGATCACTCATGCAGCCACGTCCTCTAAAAGAAATTCTGATAGAAGACCGGTTTTCAAGAGTTAAGAGTGTAACAGCCGCAGCCGGAGTGAAGGTCAGTGCTCCTGGACTTGATGAGGTAATTGCAGGATCTCCTGTAAAAGTTGTCAAGGACAATTTTGAGGAGATAAAAGAGTCAATCCTAAAGGAGATGACGGAGATTAACGTTACATTATCTCCGGAAGGACTTATTATCAAGGCTGATACCATCGGTGCCCTTGAAGCACTCTGTAAAGAACTCGAAGTAAATGAGATCCCTGTAATGAAGGCAGAAGTTGGAGTTGTCAGCCGGCATGATGTAATTGCTGCTGAAACTACAAAAATTCCATATTATAGAACCATTATTGCTTTTAATACCCCGATACTTCCAGATGCACAGGATCTCTTAAATGAACCTACATATGCAGAGATGGTGCAGGTATTTACCGGAGATGTCATTTACCATATCCTTGAAGAGTATCTTGATTGGCGCGATGTTTTAAAACGTGATATCGATCAGAAACGTTTTGAACAGATTATCATGCCGGCCAAGATTGAGGTACTTGAAGGATGTGTCTTCAGACAAAATAATCCGGCAGTAGTAGGTGTCAGGGTTCTTGCCGGAACACTCCGGACAGGAGTAAACCTTATTCATAGAGATGGCAAAAAGGTTGGAACCTTAAAATCAATTCAGATGAGAAAAGAAAACATCAGAGAAGCAAAAAGAGGTGATGAAATTGCTATTTCCATCGAAGGTGCGACAGTAGGACGGCAATTTGATGTGACAGATGAACTGATCGTAAATATCCCTGAACGCCATGTAAAAGTGCTTGAAACTGAAATGATGTCCCATCTAAACGAAGATGCCATAGACGTGCTTGAGCAGCTCACAAAACTATATAGAAAAGAAAATCCTTTCTGGGGAAAATAAATTTAATACCAATAAAGATCCATATTTACGGAGACTTCTCAACATTATATGCTGAGGGATGGGACAAATAAGTGTAACTAATATCTTCCAATAGGGGAGATTTATAAGAACAGTATCTGATTAAAAGGAATTGATTGAAAATGGTAGATTTTAAAGTTGTATTATCAGATCCTGCCACCGGAAAAGCATATAATATTGACGCAACCGGCGCAGCAGCAGGATCAATACTTGGAAAGCATATTGGTGATGAAGTTGACGCCGGCCCTCTTGGTTTTGAGGGATACAAGATTGAGATAACAGGTGCATCTGACCGTAACGGAACACCTGCAAGAAAAAGTCTCCCGGTTGCAGGACGTAGACGCTGTCTTGTAAGTGGTGGAGTTGGTTTTCACCCTGTCTTTGAGGGACAGCGTCAGAGAAAGATGATCCGTGGATCAGAAATTACAGGCGACTTTGTTCAGATCAATGTCAAAGTATCAGCAGCAGGCTCAAAGCCTCTTGAGGAATACTTCGCAAAGCCTGAAGCCGAAGAAGAAAAACCGGCTGAAAACTAAACTTTTTTATTTCAAAAGTGATGAACGCATAGGCTCAATCATATCTTCAAATTGTGTGTGATGAACTTTTGCAAGTATAATTAGTGCAGCTTCCGGGCGAATTGATCCATCAAATCTACCTGAAATTATGGCATTCATCTCACTTACGATACCTTCTGTACTAATGCCGCTGTTTTTTGCAATTCTCTCAATTAACTGCTCAACTGGATCATTTACATCAAATATCGCAGATGTTGGGTGATAACCGATAGGAATCTCAACCTCTCCGATATCAAAGAGCAGATAATACATATCACCATCTGTTCCAAGGAGTTTCTGTTCAAGTCCTCTTGATATCAGAAGTTGAGCCTGATCTGCCTCCATCCATTTACGGTCATAGGCATAGTAAAAGATAAGTTCACCTTTACCTAATTTTTCAGTCCTGCTATGATAAAATGGAGCAGCAATTACGGTTTTTAATGTCATTGTAGCCCCAAAAAAAAGGATGCTTATTCGATAAGAACTGCGTTAATCACGCCATGCTGACCAGGTCTGCTTGTAATTTTTGCAGAACCAAGTTCAGTCTTGATAATTGCGCCGCGGGTTAAAAGATTACGTCTAACATAGTTAGGGTTTGCCTTATTCTCCTCTACGGTCTCAATCTTGACATTTTTTGTTTCGCCAGTCTTTGGATTACTGACTGTTGCAAACTCAGCCCGCAGTGCACGGACCTTGATGTTACCACCATGGGTTCTTGATACTTTACTACGGGTTTCCCCAATGTGTGTTTCTGATGGTGCAGAACCAATTTCTGAGCGTCGCTTTCCGCATGATGGACTGTATCTTCCACCTGTTGCCTTTCTAACAGAACGTCCCTGCCATTGCATTTTATTTTCTCCTGTAATTATCCTGAATTAATTTGTGTGGGAGCTAAGGGAATTTAGCACAGAGTCTTATACATATGCTTTTCCTGATTATTTAAATATCCCTGATATTACTTATCTGATGATCTCTGAAAGGAGAGCGTCAACTCCCTCTCCTGTCTTCATATTAGTCTTGAAAACTTTCATTTCAGGATTATAACGATAGATATCTCTCTCCATCCTGGAGAGATCTGCTCCAACTGCCTTAGCCAGATCAACTTTGTTAAGAACTGCTATTGTACAACCCCGAAACATCATCGGGTGTTTATTGACCACATCATCACCTTCAGTTGAAGATATAACAACAATACGCTTCTCTGCACCAAGCTCAAAATCAGTTGGACAGACCATATTGCCCACATTTTCAATAAACACAATATCAAGATCTTCAAGAGGCAGATGATCAAGAGCATGTTCGACCATATGCGCATCAAGGTGACATTCCTTACCGGTGTTAACATTCTCTGCTGGAATTCCAAGTGATACTATGCGCTGGAAATCATCATCGCCATAAACATCACCGGCTATTGCCCCCACAGAGAGATTCTTTGCTTTTAATCTTGGAACAAGCTGTTCTATTAATGCGGTTTTGCCTGAACCAATTCCACCAAGAAGATCAAAGGCCCTTGCCTTGTGTGCCTTTAAATGAGCTGCATTTGCCTGTGCAAGTCTTGTATTTGCTGATAAAACGTCCTTCTCAATAGAGACATCAATATGATGCATATGTAACTTATCTCCGCTGGTTGTTTATAGATTCAGATCTCAGAAAAATGTATGGATAAAAATCTGATACTCTACCCATGCTATTTTGATGCAGGGCTTACAAGAAAACAGGGGCGCAGAATTCCATTAAATAGTGCAAGCACCGATCCAACGATGACAGAACTTTTAAGAGCCATGGACTCATGCCAGATAAGTTACAAAAAGGAGAGGAAATCCCACCCTGCCTATTGGTCAAAACGAGAAGGAAGAGTCCTTATTGCGCCGAATGAGAAGAAAGGAATCATACTTGAAAGGGTAGCTGCTGCTTTAAAGAAGGTTAAATCGTGATGTATGATCTCCATACCCACACAATATTTTCTGACGGAGAACTTCTTCCAACCGAACTTTTGCGCAGGATGTCAGTGCTTGGATACAAGGTTGTCGGAATAACTGATCATGTAGACAAAAGCAATCTTACAAATACTATTAATTCAATCGAAAAAGTACGTTCTTCGGCTGAAGAATATGAAATAAAACTACTTACAGGCGTTGAATTGACACACGTACCTCCACGTGAGATTAAAATCCTTGCAAAAGCCGCTAAAGAGGAGGGAGCTGATATTGTAATTGTCCATGGAGAAACTACATCTGAACCAGTTGCCCCCCTGACCAACAATCAGGCATGTTCATGTGAATATGTAGATATACTCGCTCATCCAGGCCTGATAACCGAAGAAGATGCTACCCTTGCAAGAGAGATGGATATATACCTTGAGCTTACAGCGCGGGCAGGTCATAACCGGACAAATGGCCATGTTGCAAAAATTGCAGAGAAAATAGGTTGCAATGTCGTTATTGACTCAGATACTCATTCGCCTGATGATATCATGAGTGAACATCTCCGCCATGTGGTAGCAAAAGGTAGTGGCCTTTCACAAGAAATGCAAGCAAAAGCTATTCAGTTAAATACAGGTCATCTGAAATTTTGAGAATAACAAATAATTAAAGATATCAGGAATCTATAAATAGTTAATATTTATAGATATATAGATTGCTTATCCAGATCTGCAAAATCAGATATTGCACTTTTAGAGAGAATTATATGGTACGGGCGATTGGCAGGGTAAAATGTAACATGGGGCAGCATATGCTCATCGTTGAATGTGATGCAGCCAAACTTCCTCGTATGTATAGCAAAGTTCTTGATAAACGGTGGAAGCCGGTTGGGAAACTGGTTGATATATTTGGAAATATTGCAGCTCCTTATGCAGCAGTATGGACACAACATTCAGAACCAGAATCATTCATCGGAGAGAAACTTTTCATAAAATAATGAGGGGAGAATAATGGCAGAAGAGATTGAAAAATTAAAAACACTTCAAAAAGAGAGAGAGGCTTTAAAGAATCGAATTGCAGGGAAGGTTACTGAAAAACAGAAAAGAATAGAGAATCAGACTGAATCTGTCTGTCCGGAGTGTGGAAGTAGACAACTTGTCCATGACTATGAGCGTGCAGAACTTGTATGTCAACAATGTGGACTTGTGATTGATGCTGAGTTTATTGACCGTGGGCCTGAATGGCGTGCCTTTGATCATGATCAGCGGATGAAACGTTCCCGTGTCGGTGCTCCAATGACCTTTACAATCCACGATAAAGGTCTTTCAACAATGATTGACTGGCGTAACCGTGACAGTTATGGACGAGCAATTTCATCAAAAAACAGAGCACAATTATATCGTCTCAGAAAATGGCAGAGACGTATCAGAGTAAGCAATGCAACTGAAAGAAACCTTGCCTTTGCACTTTCTGAACTTGACCGTATGGCATCTGCTCTTGGACTTCCACGAAATGTTCGAGAGACTGCCGCAGTTGTTTACCGTGATGCAGTCGAGAAAAACCTAATTCGAGGCCGAAGTATTGAAGGCGTCGCGGCAGCTGCTCTTTATGCTGCATGTCGACAATGCAGTGTTCCAAGAACTCTTGATGAAATAGCAGAAGTATCACGTGTTTCCAGAAAAGAGATCGGACGTACCTACCGGTTTATTTCACGTGAACTTGGTTTAAAACTCCTTCCAACCTCACCAATAGGTTATGTTCCACGTTTCTGTTCAGGACTTCAACTTAAAGGTGAAGTCCAGAGTCGTGCAGTTGAAATTTTAAGACAGGCAGGTGAGCGTGAACTCACCTCAGGTCGGGGTCCAACTGGTGTTGCAGCAGCTGCCATCTATATCTCCTCCATTCTTGGCGGTGAAAGAAGAACACAGCGTGAGGTAGCTGAAGTTGCCGGAGTAACGGAAGTTACAATAAGAAACAGATACAAAGAACTTGCAGAAAAGTTAGATATAGAAATAATTCTCTAATATTTTTTTGTCGGGCCTGTAGATCAGGGGTAGATCGCTGTGTTCGCAACGCAGAGGCCGCGGGTTCAAATCCCGCCAGGTCCATACATTTTTGTTATTCTGTTGATACTTGTGACGAAAGGCAGTCCATATCAATTACTGCCTTCATGATTACCGGCTCAGATACCCAATTCTTTTTTGCATGACTATTGAACACAGAGAAGTATAGTAAATATTTACCATCAGGAGTCAGATAAATTTCAGGATCTAATATCCATAATCCAGGTTCTCCAACCTCAAGCACAAGTGATGGATCAGTATCTATGAAACCTTCTGCATCATCTGCATGCATAAACCATACTCTCTGACCCTTATGATTCTTTGTAAGATCTGTGTAGAATAAAACAACAGAGCCATCAGGAAGAGCAAGAACTGATGGATCAGAAGCTTTTGGAAGGAAAAAATCCTCAACAGTTTTCCAACTTTTTCCTCCATCCTCAGAGATCGCAGAGAGTATTCCATCCTGACCATCTTTCATTTCAGTGTAAAACATCTGAAGAGAATTATTCGGGAGCTTAAGACCAGAAGGCATTGATGGATACAGATCTTCAGGATCAAATTCTTCATTAAGAAATACTACATCCCCTTCTGGTGTAAACGAAACCCCATCCTCTGAAAAAGCAGTTGCAAGTTTTCCACCTGATTCACTATATGTCTGATAGATCATTCTATAGCCGGTATCTACTGAATAAATCCATGGACCTGATGGTGGAAGAGCAGAATCTCTATTCTCTTCACTATTAAGAATAGAATCAGAAAGAATTTCCCAAGATCCATCTTCCTGTTCTATAGCACAGCGAATTCCTTTTCCCTGTTCACAGAAACAGGCTTCAACTGAATCATCTTTACGGGTAAAAAGGTTAATAGAGGAACCCGAAAGCCCTGAACGTTCAGGTGTTCCAACACAGTCCATAATTTTAATAATACCTGGAATTTTGTCCGGAGAATCAGGAATAAATTCAAACCTGACTCTCTCCCCACTCCCACCATTAATAAAGATGGTCTTCGTCAATGGCTCATATCCATCTATTTCAGCCCTGACATTATGTGATCCTTCCTCAAGATCAAGCACATTCAGCGGGGTGGTTCCAAGAAATATTTCATCAAAATAGACAGATGCACCAGGTATATCAGATGTTACTTCAAGAAACCCTTCTGCTCCTGAACATACTCCAATAATTAATGTTGTAGTCATCAAAAGCAGAAAGAAGAGTTTCATATATTCGTATAGGCCTGCCATAAATAAGAACTTTCGTGTAATAATCTGCGTTATGATTTTATAAAAATAGATAAGTCAGACAGTCACGCCTTCAATTCTCTTCATAGCTTCTCTTAATGTATCCATAGAGGCTGCATAACTGATCCGTTCCCAACCTGGATAGTTAAATGCAGTTCCTGGTGTTACAGCAACATGGGCCTCATCAAGCCATTTTGCTGCAACCACAGTATCATCACCTGAAACCTTCACAAAAGCATAAAAGGCCCCATCAGCAGGTGCAGATAAAAGACCCATATCCATAAGTCTTCCAAGCACAAACTCACGCCTATGCTCAAATTCCTTTCGCATCTCTTCAATACAATTTTGTGGCCCGGAAAGAGCTGCCACTGCACCATACATTGCAAAAGTTGTTGGATGACTGATTGTATGCTGCTGAACACGGTTCATTACAGCAATTATCTCTTTTGATGCCGCCGCATATCCAAGTCTCCAGCCAGTCATTGCATATGCTTTTGAAAAACCATTAACAGTTATTGTTCGTTCTGCCATTCCTGGAAGCATTCCAATTGAGAAATTATGTTGGCCATAGATTAATTTCTCATAGATTTCATCTGAAAGTACAATCATATCATTATCTTTACAGATATCTGCTACAAGTCTGAGAGATTCACGGTTTAATACAGAACCTGACGGATTTGAAGGACTGTTGATAATTATCATCCTGCTCTTCGGATTTATCTTCTCAAGAAGTGAATCATCCACCTGAAATGACTTATTGTTTAATGGATGATGGACAGGAATTCCACCTGCAATCCGGACACACGGATCATAACTGACCCATGAAGGATCTAGAATAATTGCCTCATCTGAAGGACTGAGCACTGCCTCACAGGCTTCATAAATAGCATCCTTTGCTCCACAAGTTACTATAACATCATCAGGAGAACATGGAATTCCGTTCTCATTTTCAAGTTTTCTGGCAATTGCTCCGGTCAGTTCAGGAATACCCTTTCCAGGGGCATAATGAGTTTTACCAGATTTCACTGCATCTACACATGCCTTTACAATGTGATCTGGTGTTGCAAAGTCAGGCTCTCCAATTGAAAGCCCAATTACATCAATTCCAGATGCACGCAGTTTATTGGCTTTCTCTGTAATCTCAATTGTTGCAGATGGAGCAATCTGCAAAATCTTCTGTGAAAGCTGCCTCATGGCCTAATTCCCAAGTCTCTGTACAAGTTTTACCGCAGATTCAACTGCACGCTTTCCATATTCAACTCTCTCAGTAGCCTCAAATCTTGTCATACCAGGTCCTGATATTCCAAGTGTTACAGGCTTACCAAATTCTAATGAGAGATCAATAATTTTTCTTGCTGCATGTTGAACAACAATCTGATCATGCCCAGTAGCACCTTCAATCACACAGCCAATAGTTACAACTGCATCAACCTTTCCAGCCTGAAGCATCTTCTTTATTGCAAGAGGCATGTCATAAGCTCCTGGAACATAGAATTTTTCAGTGACCTCTGCACCCAAAAATTTTGCATGCTCCTCTGCCTCAATCTCCATCATATAAGTAATGTCACGGTTAAACTCCGCAACCACAAATCCAAGTTTTATTCCCATAATACCTCTATATACCTCAATATCCTCAATATTTTCTGTATCTTGTTTATAACCGTGCAGATCCTGCATCCTCAAAACCCTGACGTTGCCCTGTTCCAGCTTCACGTTCAAGCGTTCCGGGTTTTAACAGTTTAATTACATTTAGTGCATGTTCACGAGTACGAGATTCTGCAAGAAAGGCAAGTTCTGCTCCATCCTTTGCTTCATCTTCATGAACAAAAACCTCAATAATATGAGTATTTGTCATAAGCTGACATGAGATTAGGCCAGTAGATGCTTCATGAGCACACATTTTGTCCTTATCTTTGCCGCCCGGCATACCAAGTGCCATACAAATATCGCAGTGATACTCTTCTATGAGCTTTTTACAGGCTACCGGGAGGTCTTTTACTCCCGGTACTGTATAACGCTCTATTACAACACTTGCATACTTTTGTAGTTCATCAATCGCAATACCACCCATATTTACACGTGCAAAGGTGGTATCAGCGATCCCTATCTTCATTCAAGAACTCCGGCAGCTGCCATTACACCAGATTCATTGATTTTATGTCCGGTCTTAAGTATTGCATACTCTGTTGCAGCAATAGTTGCTAAAAGCTCTGGTGCAGAGACTGCTCCCATATGTCCAATACGGAAGATTACATCTTTTAAGTGATCCTGGCCACCGGCTATCTGAATACCAAACTTCTTGATCTTGCCTCTGAAATCCTTATCAGTTGCACCTGCAGGAAGCTTTGCAGCTGTCACGGTGTTTGAATACTGATGGATACTATCAATTTCAGGAAACATTTCAAGATTCCATGCCGCAACTGCTGCACGCATTGCCTTTGCCATCTTATGATGACGACTAATACGATTTATAGCACCTTCTTCCTCTATCATCAGACATGATTCTCTTAATGCAAGGAATAAAGGAACAGCCGGAGTATATGGTGTCTCCATTGGATCTTTTGCTGCATTCTTTCGGTATGCAGGAAGATCAAGATAAAATGGAGGATTCTCAGTTGTCCGTTCCCATGCTCTCTCTGATACAGAGACTGCTGCAAGACCAGCTGGCGCTGCAAGACATTTCTGGGATCCAACTACCGCAACATCAACACCCCATGCATCTGCTTCTACCTTATCACCGCCAATGGAAGTGACACCATCCATAACAAAGAGAGCATCGAATTTACGGCAGAGTTTTCCAACTTCTGCAGCTGGATTTAATATACCTGCTGAAGTTTCGTTGTGGATCATTGTGACAATTTCACATCCATCCTCAAGTTCGACTTTCAAACGCTCAAGATCAAGCGGTGTTCCCCACTTTGACTCAATTGGAACAGAATTTCCATATCTCTGACCAATTCTATACAGACGGTCACCAAACTTACCATTAATGAGGTGCGCTATCTTTTTACCTCTTGCAAAGTTTGATATTGCAGCTTCCATTCCAGAAGTTCCAGAACCAGAAATTACCATAACATCATTGGTTGTTCCAAAAAGTGGCTTTAACACTCTTGTTATATCCGAATATGCAGCACCAAATTCTGGTCCCCGATGATTTATTGCCTGTCTTGACATTGCAGCCCGTACCCGCTCAGGGATTGGAACCGGGCCTGGGAGCATTAACAGTAACTCGTCTTCCATAAAGAATCAATTACACTTATTCATTTCATTGATGATTATATGTTGGAATATGCCAGAGGTAAGTATCATATGCGGTTCCTCATCTGATGAAGAGATCGCACAAAAAGCTATTACCGTTCTTGAAAAAGAAGGAATCTCCTATGAATTCATGGTAATATCTGCCCACAGAGATCCAGACAAACTTGACGAATATGTAAAGATGGCGGGTGCAAAAGTTTTCATATGCATTGCAGGCCTTTCTGCCGCACTTCCAGGTGTAGTTGCAGCAAGGACAGATAAACCGGTTATTGGCGTGCCAGTATCTGGAAAACTGATGGGGGGCCTTGATGCTCTGCTCTCTATTGTTCAGATGCCGAAAGGAGTCCCGGTTGCATGCGTAGGTCTTGATAATGGACAAAATGCTGCCCATCTTGCCATCAGAATACTAAAAGTATAATTGTTTTCCACCAGCCATCACATAAGACTTTCAGTATATGGAACAATACTAATATAAACTGGTGAATAGATTCAAATCCTGATCTAATGAGTTGGACAAAATGACAGAAATACAACAGAAGATCTTCTGTGAATTCCAAAACCATCCAATAGTTTTAGTACTCATAAGGAAACGAAGATGAGTGGAATAGACAATATTCGTGGAATACTTGATAGTATTCCTAAAGATTCCATCCCTGAGGAAAAAAGAACTGCAATCAATCTTGAACTTGAAAACCTAAAACAAAATTTTGAAAAACAATCAATACAAAATGAAAAGTCCATAAAAGAACGAAACAACATCCAGAAACTCTTGAAGAAGACTTCATCTGATCTAATCCAAAGACAGAGGAGTATATTCAACAAAATAGCAATGCCTCTTGTGATTGTTTCTGAAAATGGAACGATTACTCATGCAAATTCTTCATTTTTTACTCTGACAGGTTATTCATGGAATGAAATTATTGAAAAAACCTCAATTTTTACGATAATTGAGACGCAAAAAAGTATTCTCATTCAGGATTTTTATCATAACTGGAGAATAGAAGGAGGACAAACCTCAACATTAGAAACATCAATTGTAAGAAAGGACGGTCAAAAAAGAGATGCTTTAATCTCGTTTGGATTACTTGACAATAAAAATGAATCAATCATAACAATCACAGATATTACTGAAAGAAACACTGACCGAAATGAACTTAAAAAGCACAATGAAAGACTGGAAGTGCTCAATAATCTTTATCTGATGACCAGTGAACAGGAATACTATACTATTAAATATACTCTGAAAAAAATCATTGAGATTACTCAAAGTAAACATAGTTTCATCATACTGATAAACAGTGAAGAAGATCTACTTACTCTTGAAGGGATTGAATCTGAAGAGTCAATAACTGAACTAAAAATTATCCTTTCAAAGATGACGTATACTTTTGATGAAGTACCCCTTATAAGACAGGTTGTTCTGTCTTCTGAAAGTCTTATTATCAACCGACCGACAGTTCTTGAAAAACTCCTGCCTAATGTTACCGGAGGACCGGATATCATCGAAAATATGATGTTAATGCCGGTAATTGATGACGGAAAAACTATTGGTGTTGTAGGAGTTATTGGCAAATCATCATATTATGAGAGAAATGATGAGGCACAGGCAACAGTAATTTTTAACGGCCTTGTAAAAAATATTACAAAACAAAGACAATATAAGGCTTTAACGGTTGCAAACAAAAAGATGTCACTTCTTTTAATTCTTGTCAGGCATGACACATTAAATCTTATAACTACACTATCAGGTTATATTGAACTTGCAAAAAGTAGTTGTGAAGATGAAGAAGCAAAAGTTTTCCTTAATAAAGCAGAGCTCGCTGCAAAAGAAGTAACAAATATAGTTGATTTTACCAGAGATTACGAACAGGTTGGAATAAAACATCCAATATGGCAGAATGTCTCTGAACAATTTGATCTGACAGCGAAAAAAACCTATGCAACTGGTTTAAACTTTGAAAACCATACAAAGGGACTCTGGATTTTTGCTGACCCTCTTCTTCCACTTGTATTTTCAAATTTCATTGATAATTCAGTGAGACATGGAAGAAAAGTGGACTCTGTCATACTTGAATCTGAAGAGAGAGGCGACGGAATGCTTTTAATTTACCTGGATAATGGAGATGGAGTTCCTGACAGTGTAAAAGACAAAATATTTTGTAGAGGTTATGGAAAACATACCGGCATCGGTCTGTTTTTAATAAGAGAGATCTTCGAGATCACAGGTATATCCATCAAAGAAACCGGAATTTATGGACAGGGAGTCAGGTTTGAAATCCTCATTCCAAAGGATAAATACCGGCTGCTTGGACTGTAATAGATAAAACTCAAAAACAATTAAAAAAGAGATTATTCTTCTTTTTCTGATTCGGTGCAGAGATCAATCTTATACTCATTATCATACTGATAATATGGATATGCTACAGCCAAAAATGTAACTGCAGTGTCAGCTTTTACTGATATAGCACCATCTTTATTAACGAATATAGCATCTCCTTCTTCAAACTCCTGATTACCACAGTCAGTTGTCCCAGATCCTGAAAGAGTTATAAAAAGATTTGCTGTTCCATTAACGATATATGGATCAACAGCTGCACCTGCCTTAACATTTACTAAGACAACATCAAATGAAATTGGCAATGAATGCTCATTTGGATTCACCATTCTCTTAACAATGTAGAAGATGTGATCTGATTTATTTTCAAAAGAATACTCTCTATTTTCCTGATTTTTCATGATAGTAATGTTTTCAGGGGCATTATCAGTAGTATACGGCTGCCCTTCTGCAGGTTCTGCAAAAGAGTAATACTGAAGCTCCATTCCTCCATTATTCTCAACCGAAAACGCAAATCCTGCCGGAATATATACACCATCCATTGAATTAACCTGCTCACTCAGATTTTCGGTCTTGATAGTTGCAGTGCCATCTACAACAAATATAGCCAAAGGTTCTGTCAATGTTGCATATGATTCATTTGCCTTTAATTTTAGTAAATGAAGTTTTGGCTTTACAGGGAGATCTGCAAAAACAGGCGCTCCTTTCGCTTCAAGAACTCTTTCAAGGTCAGTCACTACAATTCCATTAGCAGTGGATGATGGAGTTGCCTTATCAAGATCTACAATAGTTGTTGTTTTAGCAGTGTCAGCAGCATTTACAGCAACACATGATATCACAAACACAACTAAAAGAATGAGAGATAAAATTCTTTTTTGCATATCTGTCATTTGGCATAGAAATTTATGAGTCTTTCTTTTGATGGAAGAGTTCCCTGACCATTTTTACTGCACAAAGATCTCCACACATTGAACATGTTTCTTTCTGGTTGTCTCTATCATGCACTTTTTTTGCAAGATCTGGGAAAAGGGCTGCATTATACTGGGCTTTCCAATCAAGATCTGCTCTTGCATTCCCCATTTCTAGTTCCCGGACAAGTGCTTCTTCTCTTCCCTGAAGAGTATCTCCTATATGCGCTGCAAGAAGACAGACCCTCGTGCCTTCTATGATGTCATTGATCCCTGGAAGTGCAAGATGCTCTGACGGTGAAACCATACATAAGAAATTTGCTCCATTCTGGCATGCAACAGCCCCACCAATAGCTCCAACAACATGATCATAACCTGCTCCAATATCAGTTACTAATGGTCCTAACAAATAAAGAGGGGCTCCATGGGTCAGTTCCTTAATAAACTTCACATTATATCCAATTTGATCAAGAGGCATATGCCCCGGCCCTTCAATCATCCTCTGTACATGAGCTTTATGGGCTTTCTCTGCAAGCCGTCCCAGATTCACATATTCAACAGATTTTGCAGCTTTCATGGCATCTTCCTGGCATCCTGGACGCATACCATCGCCAAGACTTGCAACTACCCCATATTCTTTTAGTATCTCACAGAGATAGTCAAACTCTGAATAGAGAGGATTTTCAATCCCCTGACTCATCATCATCGCGGTATGAAAAGCGCCACCTCTTGAAACAACGCCCATTTTTCGTGGATCTTCATGAAGTGAAGAGAGGACTTCTCTGTTTACTCCACAATGGAGAGTTAAAAAATCAACTCCCTGCTCACAGTGCTCTCTTATAACCTTAAACAAAAGATCAGCTTCAAGAGATGTTGCGCTTCCGGCCCTTCGAACTGCCTCATAAATTGGAACTGTCCCTACCGGAACCGGATATGAAAGAATCTCCCTTCTAATTGCAGGAAGATCACCACCGGTTGAGAGATCCATTAATGTGTGAGCACCAGCAGCTATTGCAGCCTCAGCCTTTTGTTTCTCAAGTGAGAGGTCACACAAATCCATGCTTGTGCCGATATTTACATTAATCTTGACCTTGCAGTTTTCACCTGTTGCGCAGACCGGATGTTCTCTTCCATTTCCACCAAAAATTACAACCTTACCCTGTGCCACAAGTGCTGCCATGCGGGTATCAGTCATTCCTTCCACAGCGGCAGCCTTAAAAATCAGTTCTTTTGGTACAGAAGGACCGGGAGTATCACTCATAGTATCTACAAATTAGAATCTCTGATTATTAGAGGATGTAGCTACAATACTATAATGATGGTTATAAGACTAATTCCCGGCGGGGGCAATATGGGCAATGCATATATCATTAACGAAAAAATATTGGTCGATGCTGCCATAACACCTGTTGCAGTCTCAAAATTCATTCCAAATTTTAAAACAACTATAGAGTATATTATAATTACTCATTCCCATTTTGATCATATTGCATACCTTGAGCAACTTGCAAGGCTTACCGGTGCTAAAATCTGTATTCATGAGGCTGATGCAGATGGACTTTCTGATGAGAGAATTAATATGTCAATGGAAGTCTTTGGATCACATACACCAAGATTGAATCCAGATATCCTGCTTAAGGGAGGAGAAATATTCGACGGATATACGATAATTCACACTCCTGGTCACACTCCCGGAGGTATCTGTCTTTTTAATCCGGAAACAGGGGATCTTTTATCAGGTGATACAATCTTTGGAGATGGTTCATTTGGCAGATTTGATTTCCGTGGAGGAAGTCGTGAAGCATTGAAAGATTCGCTCGAAAAACTTGCAAAACTTGATGTAAAAGCCATTTATCCCGGACATGGACTTCCTGCAACTGAACATGGCGCAGGACTCATAAAAGCTGCTCTTGTTTATATGATGAGTGGATTTTATTAATAATAGTCTTGTAATTTTTTTCAAAGAAATAATATCAGGAAATCTTCATTTATACATAGTAATTGAAGGTTCGCTGAATCTTTTTATGATTTACAAGGGTTACAAGAAATTATTTTAATTGCATCAAAAAGGTGATAAAACTAAATCTTAATTAATTCGGATAACTGATACTTAATACCTTATCCATCTCTGGCAGTTTAAAGATCTCAACCATTCTCTCAAATACTTTAATAAGTTTAATCGAGATTGAGAACCCTCGAAAAGGATTGCTCTTAACAGCTTCGCTATAACACATTAATCCATCTCTGATAGCATAAGCCTGACTGAAAACTCTTGTCTCACCGACGGTATTCTGTATTCCTTCCCTTGTTAGGAGTAAATCTGAAATGTCATTATTTATGGCCGTTTCATTTAACGCATATGCAAAGAGAAGATCTCCCCTGTTTTCCCACAAATTTGAAGTATCTATCTCATCTCCGAGAACAGGAACGATATATACATTCAGACATAAGAAAAATATAACGAGATATGAAAGTTCAGATGTCCTTAACATAGAAATATGCTTAAGGCATATCTATAATAAGTTTTTCCCAGAGAGAACCGATGGAGTCAAAATCATGATAAAAGTTGCCATCAACGGATATGGAACCATAGGAAAGAGGGTTGCAGATGCGGTATCTGTCCAGAAAGACATGGAAATCATTGGAGTTTCAAAGACAAGACCTTCATCTGAAGCATATATTGCAGTAAAACGAGGATATCCTCTTTATATTGCAGATCTCAAAAAGAAGGAAGCCTTTGAAAAGGCTGGAATTCCGGTTGCAGGATCTGTTGAAGATATGATAAAAGCTGCTGATATTGTTGTTGATGCAACACCAGGAGACGTTGGAAAGACCAATAAACCACTCTATGAAAAAATTGGTGTTAAGGCAATCTGGCAGGGCGGCGAAGATCATGAAGTTGCAGGCTTTTCATTTAATGCTCATGCAAATTACGCGGATGCAATCGGCAGGCAATTTACAAGAGTTGTTTCATGTAACACCACCGGCCTGTGCAGGATAATCAAGTTAATAGATGACGCTTTTGGAGTTGAAAAAGTAACAGCTGTTATGGTCAGACGCGGCGCAGATCCACATGTAGTAAAAAAAGGACCAATAGATTCTGTAGTGTTAAACCCGGTGTCAATTCCATCACATCATGGACCTGATGTAAATACCGTACTTCCTCATATCAATATTGTAACGATGGCAATGATTGTCCCGACAACACAGATGCACATGCATGCAATACAGATGGATCTTAAATCTGATGCTACCCGTGATAAGGTATTAAGCCTCATGAAAAATCATTCAAGAATTGGTCTAATAAAGGGTAGTACGGCTATCACAAGTACAGCTGAACTTAAGGAGTATGTTATGGACCTTGAAAGGCCGCGTTCTGATCTCTGGGAGAACGGTGTGTTTGAAGAGTCTGTTGCAGTTGTTGGTAAAACGCTGTACATGTTCCAGGCAATTCATCAGGAAGCTGATGTCGTAATTGAAAATATTGACGCAATTCGGGCGATGGCAGGTGAGGTAAAAGATGGACAAACCTCAATCAGAATGACAAATGAAGCCATGGGCCTTATTGCAATCTAAACACTGTAACCTTTTTTTCTCTGCCAATTATTAAAGTATTACAGAACTAACCTGTATGACATGGATTCATACACCCTTACGACCAGAAACACTGTTGAGGTTGTAACCGGAGAAGAGCTAAAAAACCTTTTAGATAAACCGGTAAAAAGGGTCTATGCAGGGTATGAACCGAGTGGAGAGATTCATCTCGGACATCTTGTAACAATCAACAAACTCATAGACCTGAAAAATGCCGGTTTTGAGGTGACCGTTCTGCTTGCAGATCTTCATGCCTTCCTTAACCGGAAAGGAACAATGGAAGAAGTCAGAAAACTTGCAGAGTATAATAAAAAATGTTTTGAGGGACTTGGACTTACCGATATAAGATATGTTCTTGGTTCAGATCTTCAGTTAAGCCGTGAATATCAGCTTTTAGTACATGAACTCTCACAGGTTGTAACCCTTAATCGGGCAAGAAGAAGTATGGACGAAGTTGGCAGGCAGATGGATAATCCAACAGTATCACAGATGGATTATCCAATTATGCAGATGGCCGATATAGCTCTTATTGGTGTCGATGTTGCACTTGGTGGAATAGACCAGAGAAAGATTCACATGCTTGCACGAGAATACCTCCCGCCAAAGGGATATCCGTCACCAATATGCATTCATGTCCCAATATTAAGCGGCCTTGACGGGAAAAAGATGTCATCATCTCAGGGAAATTACATATCTGTTGCTGAAGAAGAAGAAGTAATTCTTAAAAAGATGAAAAAGGCTTTTTGCCCCCCTGAAATCGAAGAAAACCCGGTTCTTCAGATCTTAAAACATCATATTTTCCCACGTACTGAAACTCTTACAATACTCAGGTCTGAAAAGTTTGGTGGAAACAGGACTTTCTCATCATATGAAGAACTTGAAGCTGCTTACGCCGCTGGAGAAGTTCACCCGGCAGACCTTAAAGGAGCAACAGGAATTGCTCTTGCAGAGGTATTACGCCCTGTCCGAGAATATCTAAAAAATAATCCATAATCTGGAGGAAAAAATTGGCAAAAACAGGGCATAAATCTGAAAAAACACAGGAGTCCTTTGATCAGAAGGTAGATGCCCTCCGAATGAGGGTAAAGGATCTTGATCAGTTAAAGGTTAGAGACAATGTGTTTGATGAGCAGACTTTACTTGCCCTGTATAAATTGATAACTAAAAAATGGATTGACTCTGTTGGAGGCCCTCTCTCAACTGGAAAAGAGGCCAATATTTTTTATGGTGAGCGGGAAGGAAGAACAGTTGTTATCAAAATATACATGATGCGAACGGCAAACTTCCTGAAGATGCAGGAATACATTGCCGGAGACCGCCGGTTTTTGCATATTGGAAAAAGTAAGAAAGATGTGATCTTTGCATGGACGAAAAAAGAGTTTTCAAACTTAAAAAGGGCTGTTGAAGCAGGTGTAAATGTTCCATTTCCATTGATTTTTGACAGAAATATCCTCGTTATGGACCTTATTGGAGAGAACAATGTTGCGTCACCACAGCTTCGTTTAGCAGAGATAGATAAACCTTATGAGACATATAAAACTCTGATGGAATCTGTTAGAGATCTCTGGCAGAAAGCAAACCTTGTCCATGGAGATCTTTCAGAGTATAACATCCTTTATCACAAAGGAGAGCCGGTCATCATCGATATAGGTCAGGCAGTAACTACAGATCATGCTCATGCTCATAGTTTTTTAAAACGTGATATTGAAAATGTCAATCGTTTCTTCGCATCAAGATGTGCTGTCAGAGAAACAAATGATCTACTTGACTGGATATGTGGTATTTCTCCTGACAAAGAGAATGATATGACAAATTATTGAGGAACAATATGCAGCAGGATACACGTATTTCAAAAGAACGAATTGGTGTTCTTATCGGAAAGAAAGGACAGACCAAGAAAGAAATTGAAGAAAAAACCAAAACCACCATCTCTGTTGACAGTGATGAGGGACTTGTTGTAATCGAAGGCGAAGATGCTGCCGGCTTCTTATCAGCGGTTGAGACAGTTACTGCAATTGCAAGAGGTTTCTCGCCTGAAAGAGCTTTTACTCTCCTTGAAGATGAAGATACTTACCTTGAGGTAATTGATATCTCTGATGCTGCAACTTCACCTGCTAAAATGGAGAGACTGCGAGGAAGAATTATTGGAAAGGAAGGAAAATCACGTTCACAAATTGAAGATCTAACCCATACAGAAATTTCTGTTCATGGAAAGACAATCTCAATTATTGGCGGTGTTGAGTCAAATCAAATTGCGCGAGAAGCTATTGAAATGCTCATTAGAGGAATCTCCCATGAAACAGTATATTCCTTCCTTGATAAGAAAAGACGTGAAATGAAGCAGGATATGATTAGTTACTACTATTAAAATTACAATAAACAACCGTTAATAAAATGGAACTTTCATCTCTTCCTCTCCCATCTCCCTTAATTACAGCTTATGAACAGCGTGGAATTCGGGAACTTTACCCGCCGCAGGAACTCTGTGTGGAGAAAGGGCTTTTAACTGGTAGTAATCTTCTTATTTCGATACCTACAGCCAGCGGAAAGACTCTGCTTGCTGAAATGGCCATGTGGTCCAGAATTGCAGAGGGAGGAAAATGCCTGTATATTGTCCCACTTCGGGCTTTGGCTTCTGAAAAATATGATGAATTTAGTCAGCGTGGAAGTGTAAGAGTTGGAATTGCAACCGGAGATTTTGACAGGACTGATAATCATCTTGGAAAAAATGATATAATTGTTGTTACAAGTGAAAAGGTAGATTCGTTACTGCGAAATCGTGCCCCATGGCTTTCACTTATCACTTGTGTTATTCTTGATGAGGTTCATCTGATAGGTTCTGAGGGAAGAGGTGTAACTCTTGAGATGGTCATTACAAAGCTTCGGTTTGTAAATCCGAAGATGCAGGTAATCGGACTTTCAGCAACTATTGGTAATCCCAAAGAATTGGCTTCCTGGATGGGTGCCGAACCTGTAATTAGTTCCTGGCGCCCGGTGGACTTAAAACAGGGAGTTTTCTGCAATAATATTATCAATTTTAATAATGAAGAAAGAAAGGTCAAGGCTGTTACAAAGCATAATGACTTAAATTTATGTCTTGATACTCTTGAAGAAGGCGGCCAGTGTCTTGTTTTTGTTTCATCGAGAAGAAATGCAGAGGGTTTTGCAAAAAAAGCTGCTCTTGCCCTTAAGACAGGTTCTCCTGATTCAAAAGTCCTTGCTGATAAACTCAGAACTCTTCGTGATAAGGACTTTAAGAATGTGCTTGCTGATTGTGTGGAGAAAGGTTGTGCCTTTCATCATGCAGGCCTTCTCCGGGCTGAGAGATCTCTTGTCGAAGAGGGGTTTAGAAAAGGATACATTGAGGTTATATCAGCTACTCCTACACTTGCAGCAGGACTTAATCTTCCGGCAAGACGTGTAATTATCAGGGATTATTTGCGTTTTACAGCAGGTCTTGGTATGGTTCCAATTCCTGTTATGGAATATCAGCAGATGGCAGGGCGTGCAGGAAGACCTCACCTTGATCCATATGGAGAGGCTGTTCTGATTGCCAAAGATATGGAGACTGCTGAAAAACTCCATGAATACTTTCTTGATTCAGGATCAGAAGAGATAAGATCGATGGTCACTGATGAGCCTGTACTTGGTGGTCAGATTTTGTCTCTTATTGCTACAGGTTTTGCCAATGATGCTGCATCGCTCACGGATTTCATGAGTAAAACTTTTTACGCTTATCAACACCCAAAATCCAGATCAATGCCACGGGTGGTTGAAGAACTTACTGATTACCTGATTAAAGGCGGATTTGTTCAAGAAATTGATGGTTTTCTCTCAGCGACTAGTATTGGTTCTCTTGTTTCAAAGCTTTATATTGATCCAAGAGGAGCACTTCAAATCCTTAATTCTCTTGAAAATGCAGAAAGGATTACTCTTACTGGTCTTTTGCACCTGCTTGCTACTACTCCAAATATGGTAAGATTATATCTTAAATCTGCTGATTCAGCATATTTGAAGAATTATCTGTATAAGCATAATGATGATCTTATCGTTCCTATTCCCTATGAACAAGAAGAGGAAGATCTTTGGCTTTCGGCGTTAAAAACTGCTCTTATTTTATCTGATTATGCCGAAGAGGTTTCTGATGCTAAAATTGAGGAGAGATATGGTGTTGGAGCCGGCGATCTCTATAATGTGATAGATGGAGCAAAATGGCTGCTTCATGCGGCAGACAGACTTGTTTCAATTACTTTTCCTGAAAAACATCTTGACATTGCAACAATATCATTAAGAATTCAACATGGTATTAAGGAAGAACTTGTTCCTCTTGTAAAGATTCGAAATGTCGGGCGTATACGTGCAAGAAGTCTTTACAATAAGGGTATTACAACTCCTGCTGAAGTTGTAGAGGCAGGAGTAAAAGCAATTGCACGGCTCTTTGGTCAGAATATTGCAGTTCAAATTATTGCAGATGCTGAGAAGATCTGTGGTATTCGTGGAAAGATTAAATCTGATGATTTAAAGAAGTCTGATGATCTGATTGATTCTGATGATTTAAAGGATTTTGATGATCTGACCTCTCTTCCAGGGATTGGACGAGGACTTGCAGGTAAACTTAAGGATAATGGAATTTTGACTGTTGCTGATCTTTTCTCTGCCGGGGAAGAGAAGATTGCTGATATTATTGGTGCAAAACGTAGTAATTCAATCTTTGCCACTGTACAGAAAGAGAGTGTCAAACCTGTGAGACTTGAAAAGACCGGACAACAATCTTTTGCAGATTTTTATGACTAATGATAATTTTTTGGTGAGGCAGGTAAAATTTACTGTTTCTGACAGGAATTTACTGTTAAAAAACCTTGATAAAGTAGGAAAGAAACATAAGGTTTCGATAGTCTGCCTTAATGCAGATATGATGGCCGGGATTAGGCATGTCAGGACTGCTGTTTCCCATGCTGTAAATGCTTTTAATCGGGGAGAACAGATTGCAAGGCGCCTTGAAGTTGAAGTACTGTTATATGCCGCTGGAACAAGACAAACTGGTCTTATTGGTCCTTTCGGAGTGCAAAATGGCGATAACCGGTGTTATATCTGTATTATTCCAATGTTAGGTGATGAATCAGTTGTTGATGAGGTAATTTCATCCGTTGGTGGAATCTGTGATATATCAGACTGGGATCATTTTTCTGATGAGAAGAGAAGAAGACTTATTGATACTTTTGGGATAACAGAGGAGGAATTATCTGTTGTCGGAGAGGACAGGCTTGATGAATTGGTTGCAGAGAGATCTGCACTTTTGGGTGCACATAGGTAATTTGACAAGAGGCGTGTTTCGTTATAGATTTAAATCTACATTTAGATATATCTACATTTAGATGACCTACAATTTCAATAAATTCAACCATTAACTCAAGATAAACCTTAGAGGATAGCAATTACCCTTCTATGGATAAGGGGTTTACTAACCAATTATAAACTCACATATGTAAAAGTATTATTAATTGCTATCCTTTTGTGTCTTCAATAACACATGACACTACATAGTTACTATTAATATACGTAAATCGTTGCCACTTTTTGTCTGCTTCTTCTGATATTTCAAATGCTTTTATTGGAAGAGTTGGCATTATTACATCTGAGAAAGGATAATGAAATCCCATTCCAAGAGCTTTCGTAAATGCTTCTTTTATTGTCCATAAATAGAAAAATTCTTCTGTTGCATTATTACTTTTTAATTTTTGAAGATATTCTGCTTCTTCTTTTTTAAAGAATCGGCTGGCAATTTTATGAACTTTAACTTTTGGATCGATAAATTGGATATCAACCCCCACAGGTGACTCTTTTCCAACAATTATTGCAATTCGTTCTTTTGAATGCGAGAGATTGAATGTTATTTTATCCTCATTGCAATTGTTTATAAAAGGTCTTCCATAGATGTTTTTCTTAAATTCGATCTCTTCTGGTAAGATGTTGAGATGATTACTGATAACTACTCTACGAATACCAAAAGAGATTATGGTAAAATCTTGTAATTTTTCGTTATTTATCTGATTTACTTTCTCTTTTTCATTGAAAGAGAGAATACTTTTAAAATAAGGAATTTTTGTGATATATTCTTGAATATTGAGATTATAAAGGAAACAGTTTCCTGAAATGTTTTCTGGATTTGTATTATCTTTTTTATCGGTTTGCATGAGTGAGAATGTGTTTTATCTCCGGAATGATGATAGAACTTACTGCCAGTTTGACAGCATTTGTTGAACCTGGTATGCAGAATACTGCTTTTTTATCGATTATTCCCGCTGTTGCCCGGCTAAGAACTGTTGCAGTTCCAATATCATCAAGACTCTTTGCTCTGAAAAGTTCTCCAAAACCTTCCATCTTTTTATCAAATAGAGGTTCTACTGCTTCTATGGTGCAGTCATCACTGGTGATTCCTGTTCCTCCTGTGAGGATAATACAATTTGCGACCGATAACATTTCTAAAAGACCAGCTCTTATCTTTGATATGTTATCAGGAACGATGACTGTCTTCGCAACGTCAATTTCAACGGTATTAAAGAGTTCTTTTATAAGATTTCTACTTTTATCTGTTTTTTCTGTCCTTGTGGTTGATACAATGATCACACCTGCATTTATTGATAATTCTTTAATATGTGTTGGATCCATGATAGACTCTTCTTTTATATTCAATTATAGTTATTGATTAAGATGTTTTTTGTGGGTTTTTGTTGGAGGAGAAGAAGAGAAAGTTGAAGAAATAGTACAGTATTAAGAATGTAGGTAAATTTTTATTGATTTATTGTTCACACTTTTTGTTGTTATCATTGAAATGATGATGTATCGATTGAGCCAGCCCTACCCTATTATTTCCACTGGAAAATTTTGATGATTACATGTTTTGTTTTGGAGAGTTAATGTAGGTCTAATATAAAACTGACAGAATCTTGTTGTTTATTAGATATACTCTTAATATTGACTTTTTTATCTTTCATTCTTATAAGTTGATATATTCCTTTTCTAAATATCTTTGTACTTTTTTTAGATAATTCTATAATTTGATATATTAATTGTCAGAACCTGAAAAAGAAGTTTGTCGTCAGATTTAATCTACAACGTTACAATTGCATTAATATAAGCATCTTTTCAAAGATAGATGTTAGTCGTCAGATTTAATCTACAACGTTACAATTGCATTAATATAAGCATCTTTTCAAAGATAGATGTTAGTCGTCAGATTTAATCTACAACGTTACAATTGCATTAATATAAGCGTCTTTTCAAAGATAGATGTTAGTCGTCAGATTAAATCTACAACTTTAAAATTACATTAATATAAGCGTCTTTTTAAAAATAGATGTTAGTCGTCAGATTAAATCTACAACTTTAAAATTACATTAATATAAGC
>CAYSSW010000002.1:0-52520 GCA_964434005.1 uncultured Methanospirillum sp. | reverse complement strand
GATTAAATCTACAACTTTAAAATTACATTAATATAAGCGTCTTTTTAAAAATAGAAGTTAGTTATTAGTTTTATTTAATTATTAAAATTTATTAAAAAATGTTACTTTTTTAAAACAAAACTTATTTATTATATCTTATCCAACTGAGTCGTAACAAAAAAAAGAAACAATTTTTTTCTTTTTTAAAACAAAAAATTTTCTTTTCCAGTGGAAACTAAGGGGTAGGGGTAACAAGTATAATCGTAAATTATACAATCAGATATGACATAGACTATAGTAATAACATGCAAGATACATCCGATTCTTCTGGGCTATTCGATAAATATCTATCCGACAATCGGATTTTTCAGGATAGAGAAGTGTTAAGACACTCTTATCGACCAGTTATTCTTCCTCATCGAAAAACACAAATTGATCAAATAGCATCGATTCTTGCCCCTTCTCTTTTAAAAGAAACACCATCTAATATCCTAATATATGGAAAAACAGGAACAGGAAAGACAGCTTCTGTTAGATATGTCGGAATAGAACTTGAAAAGGTCAGCGAATCTCATGGAACAATGTGTAAAGTAATCCACATCAACTGCGAAGTGATTGACACACAATATAGAGTACTTGCACAGATATCACGTCTTGTCCTTGGAGAAGATGAATTCCCAAGTGATAAAGTTAAAAGTCATATCCCAATGACAGGTTGGCCAACAGATCAGGTTTACTCCAAACTTAAAAATCAACTTGATGAAAATAATGGAGTTATAATAATTATTTTGGACGAAATTGATAAACTTGTCAAAAAAAGTGGAGATGACACACTATATAATCTAACAAGGATTAATACCGACCTTTCCAGATCAAAAGTCTCAATAATTGGAATCTCTAACGATCTTGCCTTCAAAAATTTCCTCGATCCTCGTGTTCTCTCCTCTTTATCTGAAGAAGAACTTGTATTCCCTCCATACGACGCGCCTCAACTTTGTGATATCCTAAGGCAGAGAGCAGAAGTAGGATTCACTGAAAATGCCCTTGATGAAGAAGTAATTCCTATGTGCGCAGCCCTTGCTGCCCAGGAACATGGTGATGCAAGACGAGCACTTGATCTCCTTCGAATATCTGGTGAGCTTGCTGATAGAGGTGGTTCATCAATTGTAACAGTAGAACATGTCAAAAAAGCTCAGGCCAAGATAGAAACTGATAGTATGATAGAATGTGTAAAAACTCTACCTACACAGAGTAAGGTAGTGCTCTTCTGTATGCTCCTGATTCACAGATCAGGTGAACCAATCTTCATATCAGGCGATGTTACACGAATATATAAAGAAATTACTCCCTTACTTGACATTGATGTTTTAACAGCAAGAAGAATATCTGATCTTATCTCTGAACTTAACATGCTTGGAGTCATAAATACAAGACTTGTCAATCGTGGACGTCATGGAAGAACCAAAGAGATGTGGTTTGACAGTAATACCGACAAAATATGGGAAGTTATAAATGAAGAATCAGATGGATATTTAGCTCATATTGATGAACAGAAAATAATGAGCTTATTACAATAAAATTCCATTTCACAGATCAATAATTAACTAATTAATAAAAAGATCTATTGATAATAACAAGCTTCCCCTATTCAATTATATATAGCTTCATTTATTACAAAACGACTCATAACTTAATAGACTCAGTTGGATAAAATTCCAGTTGAAAATTCCAATCTGGAATTTCAGTCTGAGAAATTAACTTCTGCTAATAAAACAGGTTTTGGTGAAAAATGGACGAAATTGATAGAAACCTGCTTCTTCTTCTTGAAGAGGATTGTACTACTCCAATAAATGAACTTGCAGCAATGCTTGCATGTAGTGAAGAAGAAGTCATACAAAGACAAAAAGCCCTTCAGGAACAAGGAATAATCCGGCGTTACTCAGCAGTTGTAAACTGGGAAGAAGTTGATTCAGGAGCAGTATACGCAATTATTGATCTAAAAGTACTCCCAGAACGTGAATATGGATATGATAGAATTGCCGAACGTCTTGCAAGATTTAAAAATGTCAGAAATCTGAGACTTCGAACCGGAATGCACGATCTTCAACTACTTGTTAAAGGCAAAAGTATGCAGGAAATTGCAAAATTTGTCTCTGACCATGTAGCAACAATGGACAGAATTCGTGAAACTTCAACTCATATTATAATGAAAACATATAAAGAGAACGGAGTTATGTATGTCGAACATGAAGGAGGAACAAGACTTCCATTCTCATTCTGAAACCTATGGGAGGATAATATGAGAGATTTTATTTCAACGAACGCCAGAAATATACCTCCATCCGGAATCAGAAGATTTTTTGATCTTGCTGATCAGATGGAAGATGTAATCTCGCTTGGTGTAGGAGAGCCGGATTATATAACTCCATGGCCAACCTGCGATGCAGCAATTGCCTCAATTGAACTTGGAAACACCTCATATACATCAAATGCAGGCCTTGTTCCTCTCCGGGAAGAGATAACAAAATATCTGTCAAGACGATTTAATGTTGAATATGATCCAATACATGAGACAATTGTCACAACAGGTGTTTCAGAAGGACTTGATATTGCAATTCGTGCTGTTATCAATCCAGGTGATGAAGCACTTGTAGTAGACCCAATATATGTTTCATATGGTCCATGTGTGACACTTGCCGGTGGAAAACCTGTTCCTGTTCCATGTGCTGAAAAAGATCATTTCAGACTTACCGCAGATGCTCTGATGGAAAAGATAACCGATAAGTCAAAAGTGCTTATTCTTAACTTCCCAAACAATCCATCAGGAGCTGTGATGCGACGTGAAGATCTCAAAGAGATAGCTGATGTTGTTGTCGATCATGACCTTTTAGTTCTCTCTGATGAGGTATATGCAGAACTTACCTATGAAGGAACACATTGTGCTACAGCATCAATAGATGAGCTGAGAGACAGAACTATAACCCTTTCAGGTTTCTCAAAAGCTTTTGCAATGACAGGCTGGAGACTTGGTTATCTCTGTGCTCCAAAAGAGCTTACAGCAACCGCACTTAAGATTCATCAGTATGTTATGTTATGCGCTCCAATAATGAGTCAATATGCAGCAGTTGAGGCCCTTCGGCATGGTGAAGATGAGATGTTTGCTATGATTAATGAGTATCATCTTAGAAGAAACCTCTTTATTGATGGACTTAACCGCATAGGACTTAAATGTCATATGCCGGAAGGAGCCTTCTATGCTTTCCCGTCAATTGAAAAGACTGGTCTATCAGATATCGAATTTGCAGAGCGTCTTATCACTGAAGGTGGAGTTGCAGTTGTTCCTGGAAGTGTATTTGGAAATGGTGGGGTAAATCATATTAGATGTGCATATGCAGTCTCCAGAAAAGAGTTAACTGAAGCTACATCAAGAATTGGCGAATTTTTAGAATCTTTATAACTTTTTTTCCAATATTGTGGAAAATCTTTATCATATCTTCATTCATAGTTTACAGATTGGATGACATGTACTATTATCGTAGGCGGTAACTTTGGTGACGAAGGAAAGGGAAAAATTGTTTCCCACATCGCGAACCATGACAAGCCTTCTATTATAAGCCGTGGGGGAGTAGGGCCTAATGCCGGGCATACAGTTATGGTCGGCGAACAAAAATTTGGCGTCAGGATGTGTCCATCCGGTTTTGTATATCCTGATGCAAGATTAATGATAGGAACCGGAGTCATGATTGATCCTCGTGTCTTTAAAAAAGAGATAGAGGTTCTTGATGTTGATGGGCGAATATTTATTGATAAACGCTGTTCAATTATCGAAGAAACCGATATTGAGGAGGATAAATCAAATGATCATCTGTCTAAGACTGTTGGCTCTACAGGAACTGGTTGTGGACCTGCAAATCGTGATCGTGTGATGAGAACAGCACGGCTTGCAAAGGATGTCCCGGAACTTGAGAAGTATCTTACAGATGTACCGGTAGAGATTAACACTGCTCTTGACAGGAATGAGAATGTGGTGCTTGAAGGCACTCAGGGTTTTGGAATTTCTCTTTATTATGGAGATTATCCGTTTGTTACAAGCAAAGACACAAGTGCTTCTCAGATTGCAGCTGATAATGGAGTTGGACCTACAAGAATTGATGATGTAATTGTGGTGTTCAAGGCTTATCCTACAAGAGTTGGAAGCGGTCCGTTTAAAACTCAGATGACTTCTGAAAGAGCACATGAACTTGGAATTCAGGAATTTGGAACAGTTACCCACCGTGAACGCCGTATTGGTGAATGGGATAGTGAGATGGCTCATTATTCTGCGATGATTAACGGGTGCACACAGGCTGCAATTACCGGGGTTGATCATATAGATAAGGCTGCTTTTGGTGTAACAGAATATAAGAAATTATCACCTGTTGTCAGGAAGTTTATAGAACAGGCCGAGGATGACATCGGAGCGCCTGTTACAATTATCTCAACCGGCCCTGAAATGAGCCAGACGATTGACAGACGGAGTGACTATTTATGAAGCGTGATCTTTATGATATTCTCTGCTGCCCGGTTTGCAAAGGAGATCTCACTCTTAATGTTACAGAAGAGAATGATGTTGAGATTATGGCAGGGACACTTTATTGTCCGAGATGTAATGTAACCTATCCAATTGAAGAAGGAATTCCAAATCTGCTCCCTCAGAATACTGAATAATCAATAATGCTTTTTTTTGTCTGTATTACTATTTCTGTGATGGTTTTGGCCTTTATAGTGGACAGGGTTATTGGAGATCCTCATTCTTCTTTTCATCCTGTTGCAGCGATTGGAAGGTTTATTGGTCTTTGGGGAAGGTCATCATTATATCCTGAAAAACTTCAGCGAATTATGGGGATTGTTGGTTGGATTTTCACTGTTTTTATTTTTGTTCTGCCATTTGCGCTGTTTTCATGGTTATCTCCATGGTTTTTGTTAATTCTTGTTGGACCATTCCTTCTTAAGGTCTGCTTTGCTGTAAGATCACTTGAAGAACATGCTTTAGCAGTCATGAATGCCTTTGAAAGTGATGGAAGAGCAGAGGTTTCTATGCTTGTCTCACGTGATGTGAATGAGCTGGAAAGACCCCTTGTCCTTTCGGCAGCCTTTGAATCTGTATCTGAAAATCTCAATGACAGTATAATAGCCCCACTTTTTTATTATTCACTTTTAGGCCTTCCAGGCGCAGCACTCTTCAGGGCTTGTAATACTATGGATGCGATGCTTGGTTATAAGGATGAGAGAATACGGCTTGGATGGTTTGCAGCAAGAGCTGATGATGTTTTGGCATATATTCCGGCAAGAATCTGCGGATTGCTTCTTATCATTCGATATGCCTTTAACGGGAGATTAACACCTGCACTTATGGTCTTTAAAAAGGACAGGAAGAAGAGACCTGGCTTTAATGGGGGTATTCCGATGTCTCTTATTGCCGGCGGTGAAGGAGTTCAGTTTGAGAAATCAGGAGTATATCTGATTGGAATTCCTGAAAGAAGTTTAATGGATGCAGGTTATGACATTTTACGGACAATTAGAATTGTAACTCTGATATATATACTTTTATCTTCGATTATCCTGATTCTAATAGCTGTCATGTTTGCTATTTTTTGTTAGATAGTTGTGTCAGATAGATATCTATCTTTATTTATCTACCAATCTTTTCACACTAATTTTATTCATATGCCAAACCAACATATAAATAATGAAACTTGAAGATCTTCGATTTGGCACTGAACTGATTAAACGGGGCTTTGCTTCCATGCAGAAAGGTGGTGTTATTATGGATGTAGTAAACGCAGAGCAGGCTCATATTGCTGAAGAAGCAGGCGCTGTTGCAGTAATGGCACTTGAAAGGGTCCCGGCAGATATTAGAAAGGCCGGGGGGGTTGCCAGGATGGCTGATCCATTAAAGATCATTGAAATAATGGATACTGTTTCTATTCCGGTGATGGCAAAGGCACGTATCGGACACTTTGTTGAAGCACAGGTTTTGCAGTCTCTTGGAGTTGATATGATTGATGAGTCTGAGGTGTTAACTCCGGCAGATGAAGAGTATCATATATATAAGGGCGATTTCACAGTTCCTTTTGTTTGTGGAGCAAGAAACCTTGGTGAAGCTCTTCGTAGAATTAATGAGGGAGCTGCCATGATCAGGACCAAGGGTGAAGCAGGAACCGGTAATGTTGTGGAAGCTGTCAGGCATATGCGTGCAATATCAGGTGAAATCCGTGAGCTTAAGGGTATGGATGAGATTGAACTTGTAAAGCGTGCACGTGAAATTGAAGCTCCTGCTGAACTTGTAATAGAGACTGCACAGCGTCAGAGACTTCCAGTAGTCAATTTCTCTGCCGGTGGTATTGCAACTCCGGCAGATGCTGCTCTTATGATGCAGCTTGGCTGTGATGGTGTGTTTGTTGGCTCTGGTATCTTTAAATCACAAAATCCTGAACTGATGGCTAAAGCTGTTGTTGAGGCAGTAAATCACTATAATGAGCCGGAAGTAATTGCAGAAGTCTCAAAGGGACTTGGAGATGCTATGAAAGGGCTTGATGTCCACGCTCTTCCACCAGAAGAAATTCTTCAAAATCGCGGCTGGTAATGGAAAATATAGTTATTGGTGTTCTTGCTCTTCAGGGTGATGTAAGTGAACACATCGAGGCGTTTTCAAAGGCTCTCCAGTTAATTAAATGTAGGTCTCATGTGATTCCTGTCAGAACTTCTGATGATCTGAAAAAATGTACTGCTCTGGCAATCCCAGGTGGAGAATCCACTACAATTGCAAAGCTTATCGATAAGAATGGTATGCGTAACCTTATTACCTCTTTTTCAGGAGGGATCTTTGCTACCTGTGCAGGAATGGTTATAACTGCAAGAGAGTTAATTGGAGAGACAAGGTTTGTTCCGTTTGGAATAGTTGATACAACGGTTAACAGAAATGCCTTTGGACGTCAGCGTGAGTCTTTTGAGGCTGATATTGTAATTGAGGGGCTATCTTCACCTTTTCATGCAGTTTTTATAAGAGCTCCTGTTATAACGAAGACTGGTCTGGATGTGTCTGTTCTTGCAGAGATTCCACAGGGAATTGTGGCTGCACAGTCTGGCAAAAATATGATACTAAGTTTTCATCCTGAAATCGGAGGGGATTTAAGGCTTCACAGGATGTTTCTTGAAAGAGTAATAGAATAAGGAAATTTTTTTTATGAAATAGAAGGTATAATTATTTTTCAGGCAATTGTCTGCTTACTGTGGTTTTCCGATTAAAAAACACAGTGTTTTGAGAACCAGATATAATTATTAATCTTGTTACCTTATAAATTCAATAGTATAAACAATACCTGCATTTTCTGAGCTCTCAATTTTAAGTGTTGCATTAATCTGGTTTGTAAGACCTTTGATAAGATGCATCCCAAGGCCTTTTTTCTCAATAGAATCAACATTTAGACCTATTCCATTATCAGAATAGATAAGAGTATATTTTCCATCTTCTTCACGACAAAAAACACTAATTGTTCCATCTTTACCTTCCGGAAATGCATGTTTAAAGGAATTAGTGATAAGTTCATTTAAAATAATACCTAAAGGAACTGCTTTATCTATCCGAAGGAATACATTCTCAACGTCCAGTTCAATCTTTAAATTATCTGGATTGACAACATTAGCCTGGAAGAGATACATAACAATCCTGTGAATATAATCTGAAAAATCGATCTGATCATAATTCGCTGAATGATACAACTTTTCATGAACAAGAGCAATAGATTTAATTCTGTTTCTGGTCTTATCAAGAACACTTTTTAATTCAGGATTATTGGTATTCCTTGTCTGCATAAAGAGAAGACTTGAAATAATCTGAAGATTATTCTTTACTCTGTGATGAATCTCTTTAAGTAATGCCTCCTTTTCACGAAGAGAATTTAATAATGCAGCCTCATTCTCAACCTTTTCAGTAATATCAATGACTATAGTTCTTGACTGAACAAATCTTCCAAAATCATTAAAAACCGCTGATGCACTTGCAGATATCGGGAATGTATCTCCATTCTTTCTGATAAATGAATAAATATGATCAAAAGCCTGTCCGGTTTTTACAAATCTATTCAAATTATCATAGAAGGTATCATGTTGTTCTAACGGAATAATATCAGTAAAATGTTTTACTCCAATAACTTCTTCTGATGAATACTGTAACCAGTCTAAAAGTGTTTTATTCATGTGGACAAAAAATCCCTCCTGATTTATTGAATAATATCCACATGGAGCATTATTGTATAGATCATTAACTTCATTAAAGGCTTTATTCAGTTTCTCTTTAACGATTGAAAATTCAGTAATATCATGAATTGAACCATATGTCTTGCTGGTCTTTTCAACTGTATCAAAAATTGTTTCCGCAAGAAGGTGAAGGCTTCGAATTTCACCATTTAACTTGACGATCTTAAAATGGAGTTCAATTGGCTTGCCAGTCTCAATGCATGTATCAATAGTGTTTATAACCTGATTGATGTCCGTAGCATGGACAGTTGAATAAAAGAGTTCAATCGATGCTTTGTAAACCGCTTTGTCATATCCAAGAATAACAAACAGTTCATCAGACCATATTGAATGTCTGTCAGGCAATGAGTACTCAAAACTTCCATTTTGAGCAAGACGTTCTGCAATATTTAGAATACGTTCAGAGGTTTCAAGTTTTTCCCTGGATTTTTTCAGTTCAATATTTGTATGTTTAAGTGCTGCCGTCCTCTGATGAACCATCTGTTCCATTTCAGAATAAGCCCTTGTAAGATCCTCTTCAAGAGCTTTCTGGCGTGAAATATCACGAATAACTCCCTGAATTGAGACAATTTGTCTATCTTTTATCACCGGATGCAGAGTACTTTCAACCCACATTAAGGATTTGTCGGGTGTAAAAATTTTAAATTTAATAGTTCTTGATCTTCGATTACGATTGATATCATCAATTATTTTGAGAAATGTAATATATTCATCAGGATCTGCAAAAAACTTCTCAAGTGTCATTCCAACAACATCTTCATGAGTATATCCTTTCCAATCTATCATTGGAGATGGACTCATATAATCAACTATACCTGTCGGCAGGAGAGAAAAGATCAAATCAGATTGTTGTTCTGTAAGCAGTCTATATTTCTCCTCCTCTTTCTTTAATTTCGCCTCATTAAGGCGCATTGTGGTGATATCACGAATAGATTCAATTGCACCATAAACAGATCCATCAGGTTTTCGAAGTGGACTGGCTTTCAACCAGAATATTCTATTTAATCCAAAAATAACTGGCTTATCTGTTTCAGTAACAAGTGTCATCCCCTCAATCTTAACATTATCATAATGTGAATATAGATAATTATCATCCGGGTTTAGGATAAGATCAACAAGAGTTGGACGGAGATCCTGATAAAAAAGGTCTGAATAAACTTCCTGTGTTTTTCCAAGGATCTCTTCAGCCTGTGTATGAGTAAGGGATACCATCGCTCTGTTCCATGCAATAACTTCTCCTTTATCATTTAAAGCAAAAGTTGGATCTGGAAGGAACTCGATTATCTCACGCTGAATATCTTCAGAATAACAGAGATTAAGTTCTATTAACCGTCTGTCTGTTACATCTCGAAGAATAGCAACAATCTGATTTGAATCAGTAGTCGAAATAATTTTGGCGACAGTAATTTCACAGTAAACCGGTGTTCCATCTTTCTTCAGGAGATACCACTCGAAAGTTTGGGAAGGTATTGTATCAATTCTGGCAAGAATACATCTAATTCTTGCATGTGATGAGACACCATCCTGCTGTAAAGGTGGAGATATATCTATTATTGATCTTCCAACAATCTCATCAGATTTTACCTGGAAGATATCAAGAACTTTTTGATTTGCGGTGACTATCGTTTCATTATTAAGAATAATTATTGCGTCACCGGTATTGTCAACTATTGTCTTGTATAATACTTCTTTTTCCTTTTTTTTGTCTTCCAACGAACGTCTTGTTATTATCTCTTTTATCTTGTCAAGGAGCAGGCCATATTGTTCACGCGGACTACCCTCTTTCGTGACATAATAATCGGCTCCATAAGAGATGGCATTTATAACAACTTCTTCTTTACCCCTGCCGGTAAAAATGATAAAGGGTATCGTAATACCCGCAGCTCTAACCTCTTTCAGAAAATGGAGTCCATCCTTTACAGGCATATCATAATCAGAAATAATGCCATCAACTTGTTCTTCCTTTAATATCTTCCAGCCTTCATCAGCAGAATCCGCTGTTAATAAGTTAATATTAGGATCTTTTGTTAAGAAAAGAGTGGCAAGATCCAACATTGATGGATCATTATCTACAAAGAGGATAGTGATCATATTGAATTAGTTCTATCTGATTGTCGATAAATTTATCGAAGACAATTGTGAACCATATGTTCATAGGTTCTGGTTTCAAGGTTTAGGATGAACCTGACCCATTAATTTTGCCATATTCAGGATATCTGATGAACAATGCAAATATTGGACATATTATTGTTGGAATGATGAGCAGAAACATAGCATCAGAGAGCGATCCCATAATATCTGCCAAATATCCGGTTAATGCCGCCCCAATACCTCCAACTCCAATTGAAAATCCAAGAGTCAGACCTGATGCAAAACCGACGCTTCCTGGGAGAAGTTCCTGAACCATCGTAACTGAGGTAACATAACAGAAGGATGCAAAGAAGGCATACATGAAGACTCCAAAGTACATTAAAAGTCCTGTACCTAAAAAAATCATGGCAAAGAATGGAATTGCGCCTATAAATCCAAATATTAACATGTTTTTCCTTCCAAATTTGTCTGATAAATTACCTCCTGCTATCTGCCCTACAACTCCTGTAAGGAGCATTATCATTACGATAAATGAGGTTGTGATAGTGTCCATCTCACGATGTTCAAGGATTAGAAGTGTTGGGAGATAAGTGATTACTGCAATATATGCCCAGGCACGAAGAGAGCAGAGCGTTACAACAAGTCCTGCGGGAGCCCACCAGTATTTTTTCCTGACTGATGATTCAGGGGTATATTTTTTTGTAACTTTTTCAGGTTCTCTGACAGTTATCTTTCTATTTGTGATAAATATCCAGATAGCACCGAGAATACCGGGGATTATAAGCCAGAAGACACTTGAAACTCCAAAAAATGTTACGAGAATTCCGGCAAGAAGTGGCCCAAAAGAATAACTGATACTTCCGCTTGTTGTAAAGATTGAATTATAACTTCCCCTGTTTGCAGGACTTGCTATTCTATAGATTGAGTCCATTGCAGATGGATGAAAGAGTGCATTTCCAAGAGCTGCAACTGCAATTAGGACAATCATTAGCCAGTAATTCTGAACAAGAGCAGCAAGACAGATACCAGTAGCAGAGAGAAGAACACAGAGCGGTATATCTGCTTTTTTGCCTGTTTTATCACTGTAAAGTCCGGCAAATGGCTGAACTATTGAGGATGTGATATTGAAAACCGTTACAAGTATCCCGGCAAGCAAAAATGAGAGACCCATGTCTGTTATTAGGGCTGGAAGGATGATTGGAAGGATTGGTGAGTATAGATCAACGAGGAAATGTCCCCCGACTGATACTTTTAAAACATTTCTTGTATCTGAATCCATAATGTCTGAATGGTTTGATTTCTTACTATTATGTTTGGATTTACATCTTACTATACTATACGGAGATGTTTTTTATCAGATTTATGGATACAAGTTTTGGTGGTTATTTGTAAATGAATTTTTTTTTGTATTTTGTCATATATTGTCAATTTTTATAAAATGTTAAGTTATGAGTTAATATTAAATTAGGGAATATATACTCTATCATCATTATGATAATCTATTGATGATTTGATAATTTTTTCCACAATTTTTTCTTCAGGGTACCTAATTGGTATTCCATGTTCATTTAGGGGCAATTCAAAACTGATAATTTTTTTTAAGAATTTATTTATCAACACTTTCACTTTTATTGGTGAAGAATACCAGATTGGACTCATGAATCCAATTTTATAAGATAGTAATGACCATGTTCGTGTGTTATCTAAAAGATGTGATTTTAGTTTGTGTTTAGACTCATTGAGGCATTTCTCAATCTCAATATCACTCATGGATGTATTATCCTTAAAGCAAGTTTTGAGTGCAGAAATAAATGGGTTATATACACGATCAATTACTCCCATACGCTTGTAATCATTATAGAATGGATATCGTGTTGTAGAAGATTCCGATGATTTACAATCAAATTGTTTATCCAAATCTAATTTAATTAAAATCTCATCACGTAATCTTGAACATAATATATTTTCTTTATAGCAAACTTTACCATATAAATAACTTGCGTATCCTAAAAAAACTTCACCGTATCGTAAATCTAGCCCGTATGTATTAGATATTTCATAAATATCTCTAATAATATTAGTACGTGTAAGACTTAATAAAGTACTATTTGCATAGGGATTTACATAATTAATTGAATGATTAAATCTTTCTACGGGATCATCTGATAATTCAGATACTTTGCCTGGTCGTATATACTCTAACCAATACTCTGAAAGAGAATTATATACATCTTTATTATAGATATTACAGTCATTTGAATGTGCAACTACATAATCATCATTTTCAATTAATACTTGGATATTTTCACAGATTACAGTAGGCATAAGAAATTCCTTATCAGTACATATCTGTGAGTATTCCATCCCCGCATGCTGCACTGCATCCCCCCATTTCTGATAAATATCTCCACCAAATTTATCAGTTTCAGGTTCATATTCAAGATACAGGATATCTGCCCCGAACTTTTCTATGATTTTTGCCACAGTTTCGCGATTGACAGATTTCTTTTCTTCTGAAGATGAATCAGCAACAATTATCTGTCCAAATGGGAAATGTGCATGATACCATAAACATCTACTCAAATAGTAATTTCTGTTATGTGTAGGAATAATTAATGTCAATTTTTTTAATAGGTGTAAATCTTTATCTTCATACCATTCGTCGACAAAATCCATTATAAATCACCAATTATTTTGCATAGTAGATTTACATCTCCACAAAAAGCCATACCTTCATAAATAGGATATGGATAAACACCAGTTTTTAACTGAATTGAAGAATTTAATTCAGCAATTTTTTCCTCAACCAATCTACGGACCGAAATCATTTCTCCTGAACAACAATTAACTATACCACTATAATCTGACTGTACAGCAATCCTGCAAATATACTCTGCAACCTTCTTAACAGGAAGATAATCCCTTAACTGTTCACCCATTGACATCGGAAATTCTCTATCCCCACGTGCAATAGCTGTCTCCAACTGTGGTAAAAGTGATTTTGGATTCTGACCATCACCATATAAAAAGAATAGCCTGATCCAATTCCAAGGAATATTCTTCTCTGCTGTAAGAAATTCTATATATCTTCTTAATGAATCCTTTGCTAAAGAGTACAAAGTATTTGGATTTGTCGGGCAATTTTCAGAGATACAACCGTTTACAGCACCATATTCATAACAGGTTCCAATAACAACAATCTTTGTATGTTTTGACTCTGCAAAAGAACGTATAAATTTCATTTCAACTGGCAGGTTTTCTTCCATATGGAAACGTGCCATGTAGTTTGGCAGTCCTTTCCATGCAATGTGAATCAATATATCTGGTTTCCCGAATAATTCATAATAATTTGTATCTATAGAAAAGTAATCACATGGAATGAATTCAACCTTCTCAAACCAAGCGAATTTACGTGCCTTCTCAATAGAAGTTCCGGTTGCAATTATCTCATAGCCATTATCAACTAACCATGAAACTACATGTCTGCCTATAAAACCCGTAGAACCGGTAACCAGTATTTTCATCTCAAAATACCTCTAATTTTGGAATCACAGTAACAAATTTACCGCCCCATTCACGAATGAAACTATTTTGGGCAACAATTTCCTCTTTAATATTCCATGGAATTATTATCAAATAATCTGGTTTTAATAGAATTATTTTCTCCGGAGAAATGACGGGAATATGTGATCCTGGCAGGTATCTTCCTTGTTTATAAGGGGATGCATCAAAGACAGCCTTTATATAATCATTTCCTTTGATTCCACAATAGTTCATCAAAGTGTTTCCCTTGGCAGCAGCACCATATCCTACCACAGATTTTCCATCTTTTTTTGCTTTCAACAAAAAGCACAAAAAATCATCTCTTATACATTCTGTTCGGGCTTGAAACGACTTATAGGCATCCAATGAGGTAATTCCAAAAGCATTTTCTTCAGTAATTATTTCATTAACAGAATGATTAATAGAAAACATTGCAGATTCATGACATGCATAAATTCGAAGTGATCCACCATGTGTTGGCAATTTTTCGACATCATATATCTTTAATCCATGTGTCGAAAAAATATGTTTTACCGTCGTCAATGAAAGATATGAATAGTGCTCATGATATATTGTATCAAATTGAGTCAATCTGAGCAGATTCAATAAATGTGGAAATTCCATGGTAACCGTTCCATCATCTTTGAGGGCAATATCAAGCCCTTCAACAAAATCATTGATATCCGGGACATGTGCCAAAACATTGTTACCAAGTATTAAATCCTGTTTTCCGCGATCAGAAATAATTTTTGATGCAGTTTTTGATCCGAAAAATACTGGTATGGACTCCACTCCTTTTTCTGTGGCAGCAGGTATTGTGCTTGTTGATGGCTCGACACCGACACATGGGATACCTTTTTTCACAAAAAACTGTAATAAATAACCGTCATTTGATGCGATTTCCATCACTTTTGACTTTTCAGATAAAGACAATCTCTTTGTAATCATCTCAACATATTGGCTTGCATGTTTTACCCAGGACGATGAATATGAACTGAAATAAAGATAGTCATCATTAAAAATCTCTGCAGAAGACGCATACTCATCAACCTGAACCAACCAACAATGCTCGCACACCATTATTTTCAATGGGAAATATTTTTCAGGCTTATTTAACTGCTCTTTTTTTAGATATGCATTTGATGGAGGTGCATTTACTAAGTCAAGAACCATTTCTTTCAGTTCATTTCCGCAGAATCTGCATATCATAGTATTATCCCCTTAAAATTGTCTATAATAAATGGGTGAGTTGCATCTTTCTTGGATATATCTGATACATCCAAAGGCCAGTCAACTCCTATCTTTGGATCATTGTATCTGACCGCATCTTCGCTCTCTTTGTTATAAAAATTGGTGTGAAGATATAACATCTCGACATCATCTGATAATGTTTGAAAACCATGGGCAAATCCTTCGGGAATTAGGAACATTCTCATGCTATCGGAAGATAATTCTGTCCCATACCATTTATACAATGTATCTGAATTTGAACGAAGGTCAATCGCAACATCAAAGACTCTTCCACGAATACATCTGATAAGTTTCATCTCAGCATGTGGAGGTCTTTGGAAGTGCATTCCACGAATAGAGCCTTTTTTCACAGTTTTTGAAAAGTTCACATTTTTGATATGACGATTACCAATGATCTCAGATAACTCATTTTCACAAAACCAGCGTGCAAAAGCCCCACGGTTATCAATAAATGGATCTGTATTCACTATATACAATCCTTCAATCGGATTTTCTTCAATAGTAAGTTTGCCCATAATAATTCCTTATTAATATACAATTTTTTTTGAATATGCTCTGATATCATCTAACACAAGATCTTTTGCATCAGCACCTTCATAGAATTTTTTATACCAGTATGCAGTTCGTTTCACAGTTTCCTCAATATTCCATATAGGTTTCCATCCAAGTAATCTCATGGACTTCTCAGATGAAAGAGTCAGATATGAAGCTTCATGAGGATTGGCAGAATTCATATCATATTTGGCAGTTCCTTTTCCCCACGTGGCGTAAAACAGATCAATTATCTCAGATACAGTCTCATCCTTTGTATGTAATGGTCCAAAGTTCCAACCGTCTGCAAAATCATTACCTTCTAATAATTTCGCCGCAAGAAGCATATATCCAGAAAGTGGTTCTAAAACGTGCTGCCAAGGTCTTACTGCATAAGGATTACGAATTTCCAAAGCATTTCCGGATATTACAGCCCTTACAGCGTCAGGAATAATTCTATCCTCTGCCCAGTCTCCACCACCTATGACATTTCCTGCCCGAACTGATGCAAGTTTAACTCCATGATTTTTCTTGTCATACGGAAAAAAAGAACGTCTATATGAAGATATGGCAAGTTCTGCGCATCCTTTACTTGCACTGTATGGATCAAAACCACCCATAGGATCAGTCTCAATATATCCTTGCTTTTTATTGACATTCTCATAACACTTGTCGCTGGTTATCATGACAACCGAACAAGGTCTTTTTAGCACTCTGACAATATCCATCAGATATATACTACCCATGATATTTGATTCAAAGGTCTCAACGGGTTCACTGTAAGATTTACGGACAATTGGTTGAGCCGCAAGATGAAAAATACAATCAGGTTTTATTTCATCAATATATTCCCGTAATTTGGTTCGATCTCTGATGTCAGCAAGACATTCAGACGCCAGAATATCTCCAACTGATGCTATAGCATAATTATTTGGCGTTGTATTTGGAGGCAGAGCATACCCATGTACATCTGCGCCAAGTTTATGTAACCATAAGGAAAGCCATGAACCTTTAAAGCCGGTGTGACCTGTAACTAATACAGATTTTCCTTTAAAAATATCAAAGATCATTCTTTCCAAGATGCCCAGGGAGTATTGTTCTGATTCCACATATCTTGCAACTGTTGTTTATCACGTAGTGTATCCATACACTTCCAAAATCCTCTGTGCCTGTATGTGTATATCTCTTTATTTTTTGCAAGATTTTCAAGAGGAGTGCGTTCAAGAATTGTTGTATCTCCCTCTTTTATATAATCAAAGAATTCAGGTTGAAACACAAAAAATCCTGCATTTATCCATGATCCATCCCCTTTAGGTTTTTCAATGAATGATGTTATCATGCCATTGTCAATACAGTCAACTGCCCCATATCTACCTTCAGGCTGAACAGAGGTCAAAGTGCCTATCCTGCCATGTGTCGTATGAAATTTCACCAGTTCACTTATATCAATATCAGAAACCCCATCCCCATATGTCAGCATAAATGGTTCGTTTCCAACATATTTTTTCGCACGTAAAACCCTGCCACCTGTCTGGGTATTAAGACCTGTTTCAATAAGGGTTACATTCCATGGCTCGCAGTGTTGTTCGTGGATTGTCATCGTATTTTCTTTCAGATTAAATGTAACATCAGAACTGTGTAGGAAATAATTTGCAAAATATTCTTTTATAATATATCCTTTGTATCCTAAAAGGATAATAAAATCATTATAGCCATATTGAGAATAAATCTTCATTATATGCCATAGAATAGGATATCCACCAATTTCAACCATAGGCTTTGGTATTACACTTGTCTCTTCCGCAAGACGTGTTCCCATGCCTCCGGCAAGTATTAAGACTTTCATTTATATTTATCGATATGTAATTCTGTTATATTAAAAATATTCAATCGAATGAAATTTAGACTTGAATTCACGGTTTTTTTGGAAGTAGTTAGATATATTATCTCGATATTTTTTGTAATGCGCAGATCTTTTGTTCATAATCGACTGATAAAAACCACTTAACTGTTATATAACAAAGGATTGTGAAAACCAGTTGATATAAGAGATATCTTTTAAAATAATCCAAGAAATTTCATTCTATTCCAAAAAAATTACCTGTCTGGCTTTTGGGTAGTTACCCACATTTTCAAAAGTACCCCTATTTAATATAATAGATTATGAAGAAAGGCTATTCTTGATTCATATACGAGTATTTTAACAAAACAGAGTGCTAACAATAATTAAGTGTCTTGCAAGGATTATGTATCTGATGAGTGTCAACCTCATTATCTGCCTGAACTATTGGCACCAGCAGGAGATAGCGCGGCGCTTGTAACAGCGGCTGAAAATGGTGCAGATTCTGTTTACTTTGGCGTAAAGTATTTTAATATGAGGGATACGTCTGGAAACTTTGAACTAAATGAGTTACCAAAGATTCTGTCCTTTTTACATGAACGTTCGATGAAGGGTTATCTGACTCTTAATACTATAATATACAACTCAGAAATTGATTCTGTCAATCTTATTCTTAAAACCGCAAAAGATGCTGGCGTTGATGCGGTAATATGCTGGGATATGGCAGTTTTATCAGCAGCTAAAAAACTTGGTATTCCTGTTCATCTCTCAACCCAGGCAAGCGTATCCAACCCTGTGGCGTTCGAATATTATGCAAATCTTGGTGTTTCACGAATTGTCCTTGCCCGTGAATGTTCAATTAAGGATATATCAGAGATATCAAAATTTGCGAAAGAAAATGAGATTAACTGTGATATTGAGACGTTTATCCATGGGGCTATGTGTGTAAGTGAATCAGGGCGTTGTTTTTTGTCAACGCACACCTTTAAAAAATCAGCAAACCGTGGACAGTGTATTCAGCCATGCAGGCGTGAATATCGCATCACTGATGTCGAGGACGATAAAAATACGTATATTTTGGGTATAGATTATGTGTTAAGTCCTAATGATCTGTGCATGATTGAGCATTTAGATAGTCTTATCTATGCAGGTGTAGGTGCCTTAAAAATTGAAGGGCGGAGCCGGTCGCCTGATTATGTGAAAGTGACCGTTTCATGTTACAGAAAAGCACTTGATGCTTTTGCGAATGGAAATTTAACACATGAGTTAATAACAAGGTTGAAAGAGGAACTTAGAACGGTATATAATAGGGGTTTTTCAACTGGTTTTTATTTAGGCCTTGATAATGACTGGATAAGTGATGGTCCAAAACCGACGGAGAAGAAGGTATTCTGCGGCGAGGTTGTGAATTTTTATAATAAAATAAGCGTAGCTGAGTTTCTTATTCGTGCTGTAACCCTTAACGTGGGTGATAAGATCTTGGTCTATGGTCGTAATACTCCAGCCGGGTATTTGGTTGTAAATGAGATCCAGATTGAACACGAAAGTGTTTTATCAGCCTCACGTGGAGAAAGATGCGGGATTAAGCTGCCGTTTACAGTAAGACCCAGGGATAAATTGTTTGTTGTGAGAAGTGTGAATTAGAACAATTGATGATTTTGTTATGTAATAATTCTATTCTAACTGTCAAACTTTAGGTTATATGCTTTGAACTAAACCATACAATTTTTATCGGATAGCAGGGCAGGTAAATCTTTCAAAAGATCATGTCTTATCCATATACTTCCTGTCTTCACAACAATTGTCACAGATCCTGCAATTATGAATACAAGGTTCTACATGAATAGTAATATGTGAGCGTGGAAACTGCTCTTTAAGATCAGACTCAAGATGATCTGTAAAATCGTGGGCATCTATCACTCTTTCAGCACCATCAACAACTAAATGAAACTCTATAAAAATTTCAGGCCCTGCTCTTCTTGTCCTTAACCCATGAAAACTCACAAACTCTGATGAGTGATCACGAATAATCATATTAATGTCACACTCTTCATAAACTGGTAGCCTACAATCAATAAGGTGATTAAGTGAATTTCTTGTGAGATCATATGCAGCTTTCATAATTAGAAATGCAACAAGTATTGCAATAATTGCATCAAGTTCATGAATTCCTGTAATAGTAATCAGGATAAGGCCTATAAAAACTCCAAGCGATGAATAAATGTCTGTTCGAAGGTGCCAGGCATCACTCTCAAGAGCAATTGACTCAGTCTCCTTTGCAACCTTCATAAGCCTTGTTGAAACATAATAATTGACAAGAACTGATATCCCCATAACAGCAATACCGGCATACATAAGGTTTGGCGAATCAAAGCCTTCTCCTGGATGTAATAACCTTGAAATTGCCTCATAGATAATAATAATGGCGGCAATAAAGATAAGTACAGCTTCAAAAAGTCCTGAAAAATCCTCAAACTTACCATGACCATACTCATGTATTTCATCAGGCGGCTGGGATGAGATATGAACAGAAATATACGCAACAACAGCAGCAATTAAATCCATTCCTGAATGAATGGCTTCAGATATTATTGAAACAGAGCCAAGTGAAAGACCTGAAACAATTTTAAGAATTAAAAGTCCGGTATTTGAATAAATTGAGAGCCGGGCTGTCTTCTTTTTCAGATCATATTGTTCTCTGTTCATAAGGCTGTCCGAATTAGAACTTATGTTTGAACTAACTAATAGTGTTTTCCAAGAATGATTCTTCCGGAAGACTGATAGTGTTAAAATCCAGAAAAAATATATGAACAAGTTACCAATTTTTCTGATAATTCTCTTGTTATGCTCAATTCCAGGGTTTGCCATCGCAAAGAGCAGTACAACAATTGAAAGTGCAACTCTTGAAGATGGAATAATAACAGTTAAGTATAACACGACAGACACTGGTGATATCGCAGCACTCTTTGCTATGCAGGATGAAGCATGTGATACTGGTATATTCCTTGGATGGACAGAGACATCTTCTGATACAATAACCGCTGCATGTCCGGCATCATTAAGACCTGGTGAATATGACCTGTATGTAACTACAGGAACCTTAAACAAGGCTCCAAAATCCTGTCAAAGTGGAATTGGCACTTATAATCTGACTCTTAAGGGGTATACCGATGCAAATATTCTATCAAACCTTCCAAAAGGTAGTTCTGGTTCAAAAATTGTCTCCGTAAATGTAGCATCTGATGATTCACGTTACTATCCGGGAGACTTGCTAACCCTTACCGGGGCCATAAAGGGGAGCTCTACCACACCTGTTGAAATTCATGCATTCTATGGTTTAAGTGAACTATTACCATCAAATGGAACTATAATCGTTCCTGATTCGAAGAGTGCTAACTTTACAGCGGAGTATATAATCCCTGATGGAGTAGTTACCGGTGGATTTGACCTTACGGTTTTTTTGGATAAAAATTCAGAGATAGTAAAGGTCCCTGATAAAATTATAATAATGCCTTTAGAGGAAGAAGATTTAGGTTTTTGCGATTCCTGTCATTCAAAAGAGAGACTATATGAACTAATGAACAACCAACGTTAATTTCTTCAACCAAAAGGTAATATGCAATTAATCAAAAATAGGTAAGCATTAATGACCAGAATTAATGTAATTTTCATCCTTTTTTTGGTGTTGCTTTTTTTTGGGACATCTGTTGATGCTGATGTTTATCTAAAAAATGGCACTTATCTGAAAGAAGAAGTCTCTCCTGATTTTTTAATAGGGGAGATTATGGCTGATTCAAATCTTTCCGAACCTGTGCTTTTTTACAATCAATATTGTGGTGCATGTCATACAGCAAGAGAGTACATTGCAGCAGTTTTGGCACAAAAATCCGAAATCCGCACAGAACAGTATGATCTTTTCAATAATACAACAAATCGGGCACTTTTTGAAGCAGTAAAGGCAGAGTTTAACAGAAATACACTTTCATATCCTGTGGTAATTATTGGTCCTGTAATGCTTGAAGGAAATGAAGCAATTTCAACATACTATGAACCTCTTGCAGAGGCTGCTTCAAAACGTGGACCTTCTTTATCCTCTATTCTCTCCTTTCTGAATCGTCCGGCTTCTGCTCCTGATGAAATTAGTATTCCTTTAATTATCGGTGCAGGTCTTCTTGATGGTATAAATCCATGTGCATTTGCTGTTCTTGTTATTCTGATGGCATACCTCATAAGTCTTAAAAACCGGAGGCGTGTGATTCTTGCAGGAGTTACTTATTCAGCAGCCGTGTTTGTCTTCTATTATCTATCAGGCATTGGAATATTTACTGTTGTTCAAACAACAGGACTTGTTACAACATTTTCATTGGTTGCCGGGATTATTGCTCTAATAGCCGGGCTTATAATGATAAAGGACGCTTTGTTCACGGAAGGAGCTCCAATGCTTGCAATTCCTGAATCAAGAAAAGCAACAATTCAGAAGTATATCGAAAAGACCTCACTTCCGGCAGCAGCTTTGCTTGGTGTCCTTGTGGGAATGTTTGAACTTCCATGTACTGGTGGGATTTACCTCTCAATTATCTCAATGATCTCATTAAAGACCAATCTTGCTGCTGGTCTATGGTATCTGTTAATTTATAATATTGCATTTATTATACCGCTTTTCGTAATTATGGGTATAGTATACTATGGAATTCCTCCAGAGAAAGTAGAAGAGTGGAGACTTGAAAAACGTCGTACTTTACGGCTTATAATTGGTATAATTATGCTCATCTTTGCTGCCTATATTCTGGCAGAGGTCTTTGGATTTGGTTATTAATTATACATGAAAGTAGGAGTATTGTATCTCCTATCAATCTCTTTTTTTGGAGTGATCAGAATACTTACTGTCCACCATCCAAAGATCTTTTTTTCAGAAATTGGTTACATGCAAATCTAAATTATATATATTAAAAAATCAATCAATAAGTACAGTCCATTAATTTCGATGATATCTATATTTCAGACTCCAATCAGACATAAAGATGCGGTGGTGCTGATGATTGAGTAACAGTGTTGTAATGATATATTATCTGCAGTATCTAATGTGGATCCTAGTTGTATTGTAGGAATTATTTACTCAATTCCCAGTTGACACTAAAAAAGAGTTGATCATAATGGAATTAAAACATTATACATTATTATTAACAATAAAAAATGTAACACTATCTCTGATGATTATTTATTAATCAAAATATTCATATTACTTTAATTAAAATAATAATAACTATGTCAATAGAAACAGACTCCCTTATTGTTGTTAAAGACAGAATCAAAACTTACTGGAATGAAAGAAGTAAAACATTTGACAATGATATAGGTCATGGGGCTGATGAAACCGAATCACAAATGTGGAAACAATATCTGACTGACATTATAGGATCTGATTCGAAGAAAGTACTTGATGTAGGGACAGGAACCGGAATGATTGCCTTAAATCTTGCAGAACTTGGACATAATGTAACCGGTATAGATCTTGGCGAAAAGATGATGGAAATTGCAAGAAAAAAGGCTGAAAACAAAAAAATCCATGCAAGGTTCATCCCAGGAGATGCAGAAGAACCTGATTTTCCAGATAATTCATTTGATTGTGTAATCTGCCGTCATCTTCTCTGGACTCTTCCGCGTCCTGAAAAGGCTGTCTCTGAATGGGTAAGAATATGTAAATCGGGAGGTATTATTGTAGCCATTGATGGATCTACCAATCCCCAAAGTTATTTCCCGGAACCAAAACCAACACAACTGATAAAATCAGAACAGGAAAAATTATGGTACCAGATGTACTCCGCGGAAACAATAGAACATCTCCCATACAGAGAAAAATTAACAGTTGAAATGATCTGTACACTGTTTGCTTCTAAAAATATAACCGATATTATGCATAAACAAATAAATGAAATCTCCGAATATCAAAAGACTCTTAAATGCATAGATGATGCTGAACATGAAGAGATTAATGTAATCTTTGGAATTGTCAGAAAATAAAAAAACTAACAAAATAGTGGAAACCTCTTTTTTTCTCAATACAATTCATTGCATTGAGTTTTTTTTAAAGATTTACCGAATCAGTCTTTGGATCCAATATTTCCCTTATATCACTTCCAATAAGATTGGTAGATAAGACAAACAGCATAATCATGGCACCCGCTGATAGAGCAATCATAGGAGCTCTACTCAAAACCGGAAGACCCTGGTTCATAATAGTTCCCCATTCTGCAGTGGGTGGTTGGATACCAAGCCCCAGAAAACCAAGTCCTGCAATAGCTATTATTTTACCACCAAGTCCCAGAGTTGCTATCTCCATTACAGAAGCAAAGGAACCTGGAATGATATGTTTAAATAAAATATAGAGATTACCAGCTCCCAGTGCTTGGGCTCCTTTAATAAATCCACGATTTTTTACTGAAATTGTAGTTGATCTTGTAATCCGAGCATACTTAGCCCAACCAGGTAATGCAAGAGCCAGAATTATTGTTGGAATACTTGGGCCATAAAGTCCTACAAGTGCTAAAGTTATTACCATGGTTGGAAATGCAAGCATAATATCTGTCATCCTCATAAGGATAGCATCGAATTTTCTGTAGTATCCGGCAAATACTCCTACAAATAAACCAACAATAACCACTATTATGGTTGATATCACGGCTATTGCAAGTGAAGTCTGTGATCCATAAATAAGTCGGCTTAGTAAACATCTTCCAAATTGATCTGTTCCAAGTGGATATTCATAACAAGGGTTTAAATATCTGTCTTTGAGCGACTGTTCATATGGATCATGAGGGGATATTATAGGGGCAAAAACTGCCATAAGCATCATAAGGCTGAAAATAATTAGACCAATGAGAAGTAATGGTTTATTTAGTATTGCTCTCTTATGATCTTCATACCATTCGTAAGTTGTATAAAAAAAATATAAGAAGTTATTCATAACCTTCCCTCACTTGTGGATCAAGAGTATAATGCAGAATGTCAATTCCAAGATTAATCAGCACAAAAACCACCGCAAAGGTTAAAACACAGCCTTGAAGTACCATAATATCTCTAGTAGTTGCAGAATCAACCATCAGGCGACCAAGGCCTGGTAAAGCAAACAAAGATTCTACAATCATTGCTCCACCAAACAGCCAGCCATACTGGGTTCCCATATAAGTAATAACTGGTGTAATTGCATTTTTTATTGCATGTCTTTTAATTACATCTTTTTTGGAGAGGCCCTTTGCAACTGCAGTTTTAATGTAATCCTCTTCTAATACCTCTGCCATACTTGTCCGCATAAGTCTCAAAGATATTGCAAACATTCCTATAGAGAGAGATAATGCCGGAAGAATCAGGTACTCTGGTCCTTTATATCCGGCAACAGGCAGCCAGTCAAGATATATTGAAAATAGGAGAATGCCAAGAATTCCTAAAAAGTAATCAGGGATAGATAACCCTAATACCGATATTGCTCTTGTTATATGATCAAACAAACCATTTTTACGAATCCCTGCAATAATACCAAGAGGGATTGCTATTAAACATGAAATAGCCATTGCAATTGTTGAAAGATAAAAGGTAACCGGAAATGCACGTTTGAGTTCATCAACAGTACTTCTGCGGCTCTGGTATGAATATCCAAGATCACCTGATAATACACGTAAAAGCCATGTTCCATATTGATAATACCATGGTTTATCAAGATTCATCTCAATTCTCATTGCATCGATTGCTTCTTGTGGAGGCTGTTCGGTGTTCATAATTGCTCTTAAAGTAATTACCGCCGGATCACCTGGAGAAAAGAAAATAAGTGAGAATACAATGAATGATATTCCTATAAGCACCGGAATAGTTTGTAAAAGCCTGACAAGAATATATGAATACATCTCTAAAAAAAGGAGAATCAGGTCATAGAAGCATCTTCAAGATAGAAATTGAATTCTGTTGGATGCATTTTGTATCCTTTGACATTATTTGATGCTACATCCTGATTGACATAGTAACTGAGAACTGAAACAGGAGATTCATCATTAATAATTTTCTGTGCCTGATCATAGAGTTCTTTTCTTGCAGCAGAATCGGTAAGTGATCTTGCTTCATCTAACAGGCTGTCAAATTTCTCATTTTTCCAGTGATATGGTCCATATCCATTATTGAATGAACCTGATGAATGATAATCGGCCATTAAGATCCAGTCTGGATCTGGAGCATTCATAAGTGATCGGCCACCAAGGTACATATCAAAGTCTCCGCTGTTTTTCAGGGTTTCAGAGGTGTCGATGTCTACAGATTTTACCTCAACATCTACTCCTATCTGTTTAAGTTCGTCCTGAATAATTTCAGCCATTGGTGGTAATTCTGCTCTTTCAGGATATGTTACAAGTGTAACTGAGAATGGTTCTCCGTCTTTATCAAGAATGCCATCATTGTTACTGTCAGTCCATCCGGCAGTTGCAAGCAGTGATTTTGCTTCATCTGGATTATACTGATATCCAGTAATATCCTTATTTCCCCAGTAGAATGTGGTAGGGAACAGTCCTACTCCAACCTCACCTACTCCGTCAAGGACATAATCAATAAGATCCTGACGGTTTATGGCATAATTCATTGCTTTTCGAACAGTGGCATCAGTGAATGGCCCGCTCTCACAGTTATATGAAAGGAGGCGGTCTCTGGAGATCGGCTGTGTGTATGTTGTGTATTGACCGCTGGATTTATACTCTGATGTAATTTCTGGGGTAAGAATCTGGGCAATATCTACATCTCCTCCTTTGAGCATCAGAGATCTTGTTGCAGCTTCAGGTACAACATGATATACTACCTCATCAACTGATGGAACAGTCCCCCAATAATCAGGATTTTTCACCGTTACATAATTTTCATTTGGAGAATAAGAACTAAACATGAATGGACCTGTTGAGTATGGAGTTGTGATATCTCCCTGATCTATCGAGGCCGGTGATAATGCTGCACTTTCACCTTTTGCCATATATGCAGGAAGTGATGGAAGTGGCTTTGTCAACACGATTTCAAGTGTTTTATCGTCAACAGCATTAATTTTGTCAATTGGAACACTTGCAAATGTCTGTGATTTTACAATTGAATCTTCAAGTGATTTTTTCATTGCTTTTGCAGAAAAGTCGGTTCCATCATGGAATTTTACCCCGTCACGAAGTTTGAATGTCCAAGTCTTCTGATCATCTGATACACTCCAAGAGGTTGCTAAACATGGGGATACCAAAGCTTCATCATTTACCTCGACAAGTGTCTGGGTAACTCCCATCCGTTGAGCGATTTGTCCATTTACATGAGGATCTGATGTTTTAGCATCCCATGGAGCAGCAATGTTTAATGTACTTCCAACTGCTGCATATACCGGCGATATACAGACCAGAAGAAGTGCAAGAACACATATTACAAAAAAGTTTTTCATGTCCATAATTATTGATTACACATTATCCTATATAATTATATTTTATTATGATCAATTCACATTTATTTTTATAAAGTATTATTAGATGTCCAATAGTATAGTGATTCAGGATGGTTACATCTTAAATTTCGTCCAAAAATGGATATAAGTTGAGGATTTAGAAGACATGTTTCATCTGTTACCGGACAGGTGTTACGCCAAGGACATCCTTCACTATTTAGAACAATTTCAGACTTTTTGCTATGTAATTTCATATTTGTGAGTAGTATTGTATATGGATGAAGTGGTCTTTCAATTATTCCCGTTCCTTCCTCAACTATCAGGCCATTATACATTACTCCGGTCCGGTCACCAATTATTCTGGCAAGATTGATATCGTGGGTAATAAAAAGAAGAGCAACTCCTGTTTTCTTTTGAATATCTGTAAGAAGGCGAATGATTGATGCCTGAACTGAAGCATCAAGCATTGATGTAGGTTCATCACAGACAATGAAATCCGGCCCGAATGCAAGAGTTCTTGCAATTATTGCTCTTTGTAACTCTCCACCAGATAATTGATGTGGATAACGATCTGCATAATCAGGATTCAGATCTGTTAACTTTAACAGTTCATGCAGTTTTTCTTCCTTTGAACAGTTTATTGAGATCTCTTTGTGAATCATGAATGGTTCCATGATTGATCGACAAAGTTTCCACCTAGGATTAAAGGTATCTTCAGGATGTTGAGGGATTATCTGAATCCGTTTCCTAAAGGGGATAAGTTCTGATCTTGTTTTTAATGTGATATCTTCCCCATTATAAATGATCTTTCCGCTGGTTGGTGGTTCGAGCATTAGTAAAACCCTTCCAAGTGTGGTTTTTCCTGAACCACTCTCCCCTAAGAGTACATAGGTTTGACCAGACAATATTTCAATATCAACACCTTTTAGTGCATGAGTCCTATGTGGAAATATTATACCGGATTCGAAAGTTTTCTTAAGTCCGGTTCCTGAAATTAGTGTGTGTACATCTGACATAATTTTCTGTAATCGGGGTAGGGAAATTAAAGTTTGTTTTGCATTGTTCATCTGAATCAGGGCAACGATCTCTAAATTTACACCCTGAACTTCTGATATGCAAAGGAAGAGCAGAACCTCTTATTGGGTTTAATCCGTTTTGTGGGAGAGATCTTAGTAGGGCATATGAATATGGATGACGAGGTTTTTTAAAAAATTCATATGCATCTGTAATCTCTATTATCTGTCCACAGTAAATTACAACAATTCTATCTGCAATTTCTGCTGCAAAATCAAGATCATGGGTTATCAGGATTTGAGTTATTCCCTTGTGTTTCAAATCGGAAAACATTTCAGTTACGTCTGCTTTGTTGATAGGATCTATTCCTTTTGTTGGCTCATCGGCAATGACGACTTCAGGATCTGCTGATGTACCCATTGCAACCATTGCCCGTTGAAGCATTCCTCCACTATATGATACAGGGTATTCATTTGCCCATTGCTCTGCCGGACGAATATGAAATTTCTCCAGCATGTCTATTGCATGCTTTTTTGCAATCTGCCATGTACATTTGTTGTGGACAACCTGAGGTTCTGCGATCTGTTTCCATATCTTCATTGAAGGATTTGCACATAGTTTTGGGTTTTGAGGAACCCATGAGATCATTTTACCCCGGATTGCTTCATACTCTGAGTATGAAGCCTTAAGAAGATCTTTTCCTTTAAACAGAATTTTACCTGATACCTCTGCATTATCAGGTAGAATTCCAAGTATAGCAAGTCCAAGAACTGATTTACCACTTCCACTCTCTCCAATAATTGCAAGAGTCTCTCCTTTTCTTACCGTAAGGTAGAGATTGTCAATTGCAGTGAGTAGATAATCATCAGTATTGAATGAGACATTAAGATCTTCGATCTTAATGATAAATTTCATTAGAGCAATATTGGTGTTATAAATTTAAAAAACGTGTTATGGTTACAATAATGTAGAAGTATGATTATTTCCTTATCTTTAATGCTTTAGCGATATTTGATTGTAAAAATCGTTTGTTGGTTTTGATACCTGTTTCTTTTTTTCTTATTCAATTAAAACCTTTGTTGTATGACAATTAATTAATAGCATATTATCTTAAAATATGATCTTTCGTAACACTTATTACATTAAATATTCTATTATTATGCTGAATTAAATCATCTTTGTAATTACGTTACAAACTTTATGATTGGCGTTCAGATTGTGTCATCGTTAGTTGATTATTAGTTAAGGTAATTAAAATGAAAAAATTCTTAAAAACTACACTGATTGTTGTGATGATTTTATGTTTAATAGCAGGATGTGTAGTAACTGCAAAACCTTCAACCGGTCCAGGTTCAACATTTATTGATCTTGCAGGAAATGTGGTTGATCTTCCTGACTCGATTGAACGTGTAATTATTACATCTATGTCACCAATGGTTCCAGTTTATGTTTATTATGTAAATTCAACTGATATGTTAGTTGGTGCCAATTCTGCAGGTATTACATATGCAGAGTCAGGAATAATGTCTGAAATTTATCCTGAACTCGAAAAAGTAGATACCGGTTTTGTACAGGGGGTAGTAATTAATATTGAAGAAATTCTCAAACTTGATCCTGATGTTGTAATATACACAGGTTCACGCCAGGATGAATATGAAATTCTCTCAAAAGCGGGTTTGACCTCGGTTGGGTTTACCAATGCTAAAGGTGATTACAATGTATTCTCACAGATGGAATCATGGCTTAATCAGCTCTCCAGAATAGTTGGTGATACCGGAAAAGCAGATGATTTAGTATCATATAATTATGAGATTCAGAAAAAGGTGGCTGAAAAGGTTAACACTGTTTCTGATGAAAATAAGCCCCGTGCAATGATAATATTTAGTTATAAGGATGGAAATCTTCAGGTTGCAGGAAGTGGCCACTATTCAGAGTACTGGCTTGATGCAACCGGTGCAAAAAATGTTGCATCAGAACTTACCGGGCTTCAGACTGTTGATATGGAGCAGGTCATTGACTGGGATCCTGAGATAATATACTTTGCGAATTCACAGAATGCCATGCCTTCTGATCTTTACAACAACACAGTTTCAGGTTATGACTGGAGCTCGGTTTCTGCAGTAAAAGATCATCATGTTTACATCTTCCCTTATGCAACTTACATGTCATATGCACCAGCACTTGAAAATGGTCTGGTGTTAGAATGGATGGCACAGATAAACCATCCTGAGCTCTTTAAAGATCTTGATATGAATGAGGAAACAGCAGCCTTTTTCAAGAGATTCTTTAATTATGATGCAACAGAGGACGAGATTCAAAGTTTTTTGAATCCTGAATCTATTGCTGTAAGACTGCATTAATGAATTCGATACAAAAAATATCGGTTTCACTTCTTTTTATTATTCCTGTAGTTTTAGCTCTTTTAGCATTATGCACCGGTAGGTATTGGGTAAACCCTCTTGATGTCTATGGGGCATTTATTTCCATTTTTGGATATCCTGTTGAGAGTACTGTTCAGTCGGTTGTAATAAACATCAGATTACCAAGGATCATTCTTGCTCTTATTGTCGGTGCAGGACTTGCAGTTGCAGGAGCAGCATTTCAGGCTACATTTTCAAATCCGCTGGCATCACCTGATATTATTGGAGTCTCATCCGGGGCAGCCTTTGGTGCAGCTGTAGGACTATTGCTGTTTGAAGATATTTTCTTAATACAAGGCCTGGCAATTGTATTTGGACTTGTAGCCATTGCTATCACTTTTGCTTTAAGTAAAATTGCTAAAACAGATTCCATCTTGATGATTGTCCTTGCAGGTATCATAGTTTCAGGTTTTTTTACGGCAATGATTTCTCTTGTAAAGTTCATGGCTGATCCACTTCTAAAGTTGCCTGAAATTACCTTCTGGTTAATGGGGAGTATGGCAGGAGCAGATTATGAGAAAATTTTGCTTGCATCTCCGTTATTGGTGGTAGGTATGGTCATAATCTATCTGATGAGATGGCGGTTAAATATTCTTGCATTAAGTGAGGAAGAAATAACGTCACTTGGTATAAATCCTCAATTGATTCGCTGGATTATGATTTTTTCAGGAACACTTCTTGTGGCAGCAACTGTATCACTTTGTGGCCAGATTGGATGGATTGGACTTGTCATACCTCATGTGGCAAGGTTGATAGTAGGCTCAGATAATCGATATGTCATTCCTGTATGTATTAGTATAGGTGCTGGTTATCTGTTGATTATGGATACCCTGTGCAGGACAATTTCACCGGCAGAAATACCATTATCTATCATGACAGCAGCCATAGGGGCACCATTATTTGCATATTTATTCATTAAAAGAGGAAGAACATGGCTATAAAGCTTAATGTTTCTAATGGAGGTTTTGGTTATACTCAACAGTATCTTTTTCGAAACATAGATCTTGTGGTAGAAGACTGTGAAGTTTTGGCAATTCTTGGACCTAACGGTATAGGAAAAACCACTTTCCTGAAATGTATTGTGAATATGCTTTCATGGAGAGAAGGCAGGGCATATCTAAACGATTTTAATATAAAGGATATATCATCAAAAGAACTATGGAAACTGGTTGCATATGTTCCTCAAGCAAAATCATCAGCATTTAATTATACTGTTCATGATATGGTTGTTTTAGGCAGAAGTTCTCATATCTCAATCTTTAGTCAGCCTGATAAAAATGATGAAAAAATTGTTGACAGGGTATTAGAAAAACTAAAAATTAGCCATCTCTCCGGTAGATCCTGTAGAACGCTCAGCGGTGGCGAAATGCAACTGGTTCTTATTGCAAGAGCTCTTGCAGGAGAGCCAAAAATGTTGATAATGGACGAGCCAGAATCAAATCTTGATTTTCACAATCAATTAATGATTTTAAATATTATAAAGGAAATTTCTAAATCCATGACATGTATCATCAACACTCATTATCCTGAACACGCCCTACGAATATCGGATAAGGCACTACTGTTTAAAGGAAATGGTGAAACCATATTTGGTAAAACAAACGATGTCATTACTGAAGAAAATTTGCGTCAGGCATTAAATGTTAATGTATTAATTGGAACGGTACCTGTTAATACAGAAACCTATAGGTATATTTTACCAATTTCAATAATGGAGGGAAAATTATGAAGAAAATTGCATTTTACGGAAAAGGTGGGATTGGAAAATCTACAACTGTGTCAAATGTTTCAGTAGCTCTTGCAGAGCGTGGACTTACCGTCATGCAAATTGGCTGTGATCCAAAGGCTGATTCGACAAGAAATCTGACATCTGGAAAGCCAGTATCATCTGTTTTATCGATGATGCTGGAAAAAAAAGACAAGATAACTCTTGAAGATATTGTCCATCGTGTTTCTCATGGGGTTTTATGTGTGGAATCTGGTGGCCCAAAACCAGGATCAGGATGTGCTGGTCGGGGAATTATTACCGCATTTGAAAAACTTGAAGATTTGGGTGCGTATGAAAAATATAACCCTGACATTGTGCTTTACGATGTTTTGGGTGATGTTGTCTGTGGAGGTTTTGCTCTTCCAATTCGTCGAGGTTATGCAGATGAAATTTGTATTGTTACTTCTGGTGAGAAAATGTCTCTTTATGCAGCAGATAATATTGCACAATCAGTGAGAGATTATGCAAAAAGAGGTTATGCAGCATTGAAGGGTCTGGTTTATAATGCAAAAAATATAGAAAATGAGGACGAAATTGTTGATATTGCAGCAAAGGAGTTAGAAACATCAGTTCTGATAAAAATTGATCGGTCTTCAGTTGTACAGAATGCAGAGAATGCAGGGATGACTGTTGTCGAGTATGCACCTTCATCTACACAGGCAGATCAATATCGAAATCTTGCTGGTCTGCTTATTGGAGAGCAGAATGAATAAATTATGTTTCTGTTCAACAACGTATGGTGGTTATGGAATAGTAAGAGTAGGTTCATTAATTCCTCAATGTCACATGCTGTTTGTTGGTCCAGCCTCATGTGGAAGGCATACCTCGATTAATGCTATTATGCAACATTATAAAAACAAGATAAGTTATCTCTTTATTGACAAAACTGAGGTATCACAGGGCACTGTTGAAGATGAGTTGTATGATGCCGTTAATAGACTCCTGTCAGAATTAAATCCTCGTCCAAAAGTTTTACTTGTCTATATCTGCTGTATTCTTTATCTATCTGGTTTTGACGAAAGTGGTGTAACAGATAGGCTTTCCATAGAAAACCCTGGTATCCGTTTTAAAATATGTCTTATGAATCCGGTTGCAGCAGATACAAAACGTCCTCCATCTCTTACGATGCAACAGAGTATGTATTCCCTCCTTGATTTTGATAGTCCACAGATAAATATGCTAAATTTTCTTGGAAATAATGTTTCTGTAAATCATGATAGTGAGATTTATAACGTACTCATGGCCTGCGGTGTAAATATCATATGTCATGTTTCCGAACAGCAGACTTTTGAAGAATTCAGGCGAATGGGGCAGGCCAGATGGAATCTTGTAATACGACCCGAAGCACTTCTTGCTGCAAAAAGTGTTTTTTGTAACACTGACTACAGGTTTGTTCCGGTTTCGTATGATCTGGTACAGATAAGAGATCAGTATGATGAAATTTTTGATATGCTTTCATCAGGATGCAGACTTGATGATTATGAAAGAAAGGCTGAAAATGCCATAAAACAGGCACTTGTAACTGTTGGAAAGCAAGAGGTTGCGATTGGTGCGACAGCTGTATGTAGACCGTTCAGTCTTGCCCGTGCACTTCTTGGCTATGGGTTTAGAGTTACAGATATTTTTGGCTGTAATGTAACTCTGTTTGAACAGGAGTCATATAATTGGATCTTAGATAATTCACCGGAAATACAGATATATGATACAGGAGATCCTGGTATGATTGATAAAATCGGTAAGTGTGGCAACGCCAAAATTGCAATAGGTTATGATGCAGGCTATTTTTCAGGTGCAGAAAGTGTTGTTAATTTAACTGGTGATGAAGGGATGTTTGGTTATTATGGAGTGGAGTTGCTGATGAATATGCTGATAAAAAGTGTAATGCAACCTGAAGATCTTCAGACAATGATTGAAGCATATGGATTGGTGGCATAAGTGAGTCATCTTTTTATTGACTTACCATCATTTGCAACAGATTATTCAGGAGCTGCTTCGGTTTTATATAATCTAAGTGGGCTTGTGGTGATCCATGAACCATCAGGATGTATGGGAAATTTCACTGGATTTGATGAACCACGTTGGTATCATGAACCAAAAGGGATTTTTAGTTCATTTATCCGGGAAAACGAGGTTATTCTTGGTGATGATTCAATAATTATTGAAAAAATTTTGCAGGAATTTAGAGAAAAGGCTCCAAAATTTATTGCAATATGTGGCACTCCTGTTCCAGATTTAATAGGATGTGACCTGCCTGGAATTGCGTGTGAGATTGCAGATATTACAGGTCTTCCTGCATTTGCACTTGAAACAAACGGTTTTGGAAATTATCAGGATGGTATTAGTATGGCTCTTTCAGCATTAGAAGAACAGTTTATGTGTGAACCTTTAAAAACACAGTTTAGAACCGTAAATATTCTTGGATATTCTCCTCTTGATTTTTTCTTATCTGATGATTTACATGTTTTAAAGTCAATAATTCATTCATTTGGTTTTGAGGTTCAGTGTTTTATTGCAGATGATTCTCTTGAGGTTATTGCATTGGCACCTGAAGCGGAGAAAAATATTGTGATATCATCAGCTGCTCTTCCACTTGCAGAAAAAATGCTTGAAAAATACTCGATTCCATATTATGTAGGCCTTCCATGTGCTCAATGTGGTAGAGAAAAGCTAAAGGCATTTCTGTTAAATGAGGAACCAAAACTTTCTGTTTCTGATGGTAACAATAGAAAAGTTCTTGTTATAGGGGAACAGGTATTTTCAAATGCAATACGTGATTTCCTCAAATATCAGGCTGGATTTTCCAAGGTTGACATAGTTACGTTTTTTACGTTTTCACAAAATTATGCCGATCCAAATGATTTGAAGTTAAATGATGAAGGACAGTTAAAAAACCTGATTATTAACGGCTGTTATGATGTTATCATTGGTGATCCATTGTTTTCAAAGTTTGTAGATTCAGGACAAAAATTTATCCCACTTCCTCATCCGGCTGTTAGTAGCAGGTTGTACTGGAATTCATATGTATCTGTGATTGATAATAGATTTTCACGGAGGATGGAAGAGTGGTTGAAAGATTGAATGATTTTTTGATCAGAGGAGTGTAAGTAATACAATTAAAAAAATTTTACATATTTCATAATACTTAAATAGATCAAAGTTTCACTATAATATGCGATGGTGTCATCATGAGAAGGAAGTATCAATAATAATCATCAGACTAAATTCACCAGGAATTAAGGGAACATTTCAGGCAAGCCCAAGTGTCAGATTCCATAGATAAGCTTTAATCACTCATAATTGTTCCAGACACCACCGTTTCTCATAATCCTTCTCTTCTTTACAGATATGATAGAGTTATACAGTATTATTGTTATATCCGATTTCAGGTTTGTATAAGTTAGTATTGTAAATTATACGTTTGAATTGGCACAAAATAATAATGAATCTATAAATATTTCAAATTGATACTCCTCTATTCTACATAAGTGATAGTTTTATTAATGGATGGACGGTAAAAGGTGAGATCCTTTTGATAATGACAGGTATGAAGAAACAGTTGAGGAGTTCTCACATGTGGCTGATCTATATCCAATGCTGTTTGTAAAAGGTCTAATACTATGTGAAGAGGAAGGCAATTGAATTAAATCCAGGTGATTGTGATACATACAAGGCTGGGGCAAATCTCATTTTCAGCAATAACGGAAAAGAAAACAAATCCAATTATCAATCTGATGTCTATAACAATATCATCTCAAAAGATGTATAACACCAAGTTTTTTTGAGAAAAAAAGAGAATTATGCCAGAAGTAAACCTTTGTTATAGTTCAACACATCGGCAATTGAATTAACACCATCAACTGACTTCGGGAAATTTGTAAAGATAACTCTCTCTGCAGGTATACCAATGTCAGTTAATGACTCCTCGATACCTTTTGCCATTTCATCAGACTGCATATTCTCAATCACATACATCTTACCATTTCCAGTAGTAAAATCAATTGCAAGAATCTTGTCTTTGTTCTGTTGAATGGCATCAACTACTTTAGCTGGCGTTTTATTTCCACCATATGCAAATTCAGGTGCAAAGAAATCGTAAATCTGAACACCAAGCCATTTTTCAACTGGATTTTTCTGCCATGCCATTACAATTGCATGCTCATTGGAAAGACTGGTCTTTTCATCTTCAGTAAGATTACCTGCTTTTGAAATCTCATCCTTATATTTTTCAGCATTTGCTGTAAATACATCTGCATTTTCAGGATCTGCTTCTTTTAACCAATTTAATATAATATCTGCAAACGCTTTTGCAGATTCTGGTGTATTCCATTCTGTACCCTCTGGAAGAATCTTCCATTCAGTTTCACCATACTCATTTGCGCTTCGGAATTTTTCTATGGCTGCCATTGTTGCATAATCCATCGTACTGTTATGTGCTAAAAAGAGATCAGGCGAAACCAGATCATCAGCCTTGTTTTGGATTAATCCTGGTAATATGTCTCCTTGCATGTGTGGACAGATCGTAGGATCAGCAATATATACTACTTTTACAGTATCTCCTCCAATTTGGGCTACCGGATCCCAGAGAACACTTGTAGTAGTAACAACATTCAGTGCACTGGCTGCCGGAAAGGCAATCAGGAGTGTTAACAAAATAATAAGAGAAACTACTTTCTTCATGGTATTACCAATATTATTTTCGTGTTAATGTATATTATTACTAACTTTTCTCTTTGGAGATGATGCTACAGAAATAACAAAAATTGCTGAAAATAATACCGCAGTAAATGGGCCTACCGGTAGGGAGTAAATAACTCCTATAAAAGCACCTATTACACTTATACAAGCTGCGACAACCGGAGCAAGTATAAGCATCTGTCTTACTGTCGCGCAAAATTGGTAAACAATTGCTGCCGGAGTAACCAACCATACATATAATAGCAGTCCCCCGACGATTGGAAGACATAGTGCGACCATTACTGCAATTAAAAAGAGACACATATTATAAATTGGCTGGACTCTTATACCGCTGATTTCGGCAATTTTTCGATGGAAAGTGATAGCTGTAATCTCTTTTTTAAAGAGGGCAATAAGTAGAATGACTACAAGAGAAATCAAGGCAAGAGCATAAATCTCTTCGCGGTAGAGAGAGATCACATTCCCGTAAAGAAGGGCACTGGCATCAAACCCCCGTCCTGCCGACTGCATAATAGCGATAAAAAAGATTGCAACAGCCATCTTTGTACCAAAAAGAACTCCTAAAGTTGTGTCTGTGTGCATTCTTGTTCTATAACTTACCGGCCCCATGATTAAGGCGGTTAGAACACTTACAGTAATTGCAGAGATCATTAGTGGGAATCCAAAAAAAACGCCCGCTGCTCCGCCTGCAAATGCAGCATGAGACATTGTAAAGCCAATTGATGATATGTTCATCTGAGTGATTAAAACGCTTAATATGGCGCATCCTATCGAAGCAAAGAACATTGCCTCAACAGCATGACACAGAACATTGTTTGGTATAAGAAACTCAATCATCATCCTGCCACCGGAACGGAGCGGATAATTTTTGAGACATTTGCTGCATTCGAGCAGGCATTAAGTACAAGCTTTCCATCCTGCATCACTATTACTCTAACATCCCTGTCAGGAAGACAGTCAAATGCATGAGATACCATTATAACTGGAATGCCCAGGTTACATATCTTGCATAGAAGATTTGATACTTCATCGCGGGTTCTTATGTCAAGATTGCTGTATGGCTCATCAAGCAGAAGAACAGATGGATTTTTTGCAAGATTATGGGCAATTAGCACTTTTTGCTGCTGTCCTCCGGATAATTTACCAATCAGATCATCTTTCAGATCTGTAATCCCAAGTTTTTGCATTGCCTCTTCTGCTACCTGATAATCGTCCTCTGTTTCGTGTTTGAACCATCCGATACATCCATATCTTCCCATCCGGACAACTTCGTTTACCGTATATGGGGTGTATGGGTGAAAATCAAAATTCTGGATAACATACCCGACTTTGCATCTGATTTTTACTCCGTCATTTGGAATAGTGTTTCCACAGACAGTAACAGATCCACGAACAATAGGTAAAAGTCCGATAATTGCTTCAAGAAGTGTGGTTTTTCCAGCTCCATTAGGGCCACCTATGACCACAAACTCACCTGATTTGACCTCAAAGGAGATTCCTTTAATTACCGGTAAATCCGCACCTTCATAAGTTGTCCAGACATCTTGAAGTTTTATCAGAGTTTCTACGGTCATAAGGATTCTACCTTAAATAATTCTTCATCTGGAAGTGAATAGAGAGATTCTGAATATAGTTCAATTTTCACTTCATAATCTGGATCATTTTGATCAAGTGTTTCAAATGGGTATGGGGTGCATTTAAGATGAACATCACCGGCAGAAAAATTGCAAAAAACTTTATCTGATTTGATTACTTCAATATTTCCTTTACCAAGTGTGCATCCACTTCCTATCTGGACGCCATCAGCAAGACATGACTGTGGAGTTACTCCTGAACAAAAAACCTCTGCATTTATAATGAAAGGGTTCTCTCCAAGTTTATGAAGAGCAAATTTCCCAATTCTGTAACCAATTACAATAAAGGGACCTAAATGTCCATGAAATTTTGCAAGTTCTTCTACTGAGTAATCGCGTGGTATCTCCATATAATGACAATGATTGTGCCACTTCATATGGATAGTATTTAACATAATAATACTAATATTTTTTTCATATGAATTTTGAAGAAAATTAATAATATTATAAGGATATATTAAAACTTATGACTAAAAATAAGGAATACTACCTGACAGATACATTGGCATACGATAAATTTGTATCTGTAATCATTCCACAAAGTAATCTTTTCTTCTCTAATTGTCTCTCTTTTATTCCTGAGGGTGCAAAAAAGTTGCTTGAACTAGGATCAGGGACTGGATATGCGACCTCTAAAATTTTATCTAAAAATCCAGAATTACGTATTACCTGTATAGATCATTCTCCTGATATGATTGCTTATGCTAAACAAAAGACTGAATTAAATCAGGTTGAAATTTTAGAACAGGAGATTCAAGATTTATGGCCAGATATAGAATATGATGTCATCTTTACTACATTGTGCTTTCATCACATTCCTGAGAAGGACCGTATTATACTTCTTGACAGGATTTGTGAAAAGCTTTCTCCGAACGGAGTATTTATATGTGGAGATATTATCAGACCAGAATCCTATGAAATCGAGGCTATATACCGTATGAGATGGAAAAAGTTAATGATAAGATCAGGTATTAGTTCAGATCTTGTAGATACGATGATAGAATCACGAAGAACGAATTATACTGGAATGGAAAGTGTTGTTTCTTTTTACCAGAAGATGAAAACTGCAGGTTTTTCAAATGTACTTATGCCGTATAAATCTGATATTTCAGTAATTTTTGTTGGATATTAAAAAAAGGGATGAAGTTATTCGGTCAATTCTGGATAAATAAAGATCCCATCAGTTTTTACATCCATGTTTGGCAATTTGAGGAATCTATCTACATATTCCTGATGAATAGTATATGGATCTACATCTTTTAGCTGATTAGGATATAGTGCCTTTGCCATATATAAAGCACCAAGGCAGTTACTGTGTGAGACAATGTTTACATCAAGAAGATACACTTTGTTATTATTTACAGCATCAATCTGACTAAAGCCAGGATAACTCTTAACTCTTTCAAGTTCTTTCTCTGCCGCTGCTTTGTCAGTAAATCCATATCCAAGTGCTTCGTCAAAGTCTTCCATAACAATTACCTCTGGATTTTTGGCAATTACAACTTCAGGGTCTATCTCAAAGTATGAAGCTGTATCCATAACTTTACCTGCTGTGTCACGTGTGTCATCAGTCATTGTGTCTGCTCCAATGAACTGAAGAGTCTTGATGGTCGGACATTCATTTCCTCCACTTCCAAGTGATCCGCTCTTTTTTGGATATAGATAGATAACCTTTGTCTTTTCATTCTCATTAAGTCCGGCGACTTTATCATGAATATCTCCAAGTGTTCCACCCATCCAGTCTACATAAGTATTTGCAGAATCTGGAGATCCAGCTAAATATCCAAGAAGTTTTGAATATCCTAAGCTGTTCTGTATATCACCATGATAAATAGTACTAAGTGGTGTTAAGCCAGCAGATTTTAACTTGTTCATTAATTCGTCGTCAAAATATTGATTATTAATTACAACATCAGGTTTAAGTCCCACTATAGCTTCAATATCAGGCTCATCAGCCGAACCAAGATTTGTTACCTTACTAATCTCTGGTAGAATTATCTCTCTATATGCGGTATCTTTGTCAATACCGACGATCTTATCTGTTATACCGATAGCTTGAGCATTCTCGGCAATCATCTTGTCAAGTGAGATAATACGTTCAACAGGAGTGTTAATCTTTACCGGATTTTTATCTGCATCACGAACCCACATCTCTGTGGCAGTATTGCCAATAATTGCCTTTACCTGCTCTATGTCTTTTTCATCAACAACCCCATCCTGATTTGCATCGGCGAGTTCAGTTTTATCAACCTTTCCAGCAGCAATATTCTCAATTAGATCTATATCCTGCTGATCGATATTCATATCTTCATTTGCATTACCGTAGAGATAGAGTGTAAATTCCATACCCGATGCTGATGAGTTCATACATAAACAACATAAGGCCATCAGAATGAGTAAGAATCCAATTATTTTTTTGTTGGTCATACTGTCACGTCCATATAATTTTGGATAGTATTAGTTAATAAAAATTTGTAATTAGTAACATGTTATTTTATGTAATTTAGAAATATTATTACCTAATGTTGATGATATAATATTGATTCTTATTAGAATTTAGTATATGATTAAGTTAAAATTAGTTTTTTAAAAAATTGAGTATCTCTATTAAGAAATTTTGAGATAAATCAGAAAAAGTTATATAATCTGTGAAGAAATATGCATTGCAATAAAAGGGTGGAATCTGATCAGTGAGAATACTATGAGCAGTTCATCATCATTAAAAAACGAATCAGATTTAAAAAAGAGTGTAGTTAAAGCTGCATTCTATCAGTATCATGCAAAGAAGATATTTTTTATGATTCTGGTGACAGTTGGTATTCTCGTACTTGTAGGAATAGCAGCTTCTCTTGGTTCATATGATCTGACAATCAGTGAGGTATATACTGCAATTCTTTCAGGAATTCTCCCGGACATTGAACTTGATGACCCAATTATTCAGACGATTCTCTGGGAGATCCGGCTTCCAAGAATTGCCATGGCAATAGTTGCAGGAGCAAGTCTTGGAGTGGCAGGCGCTATTTTACAGGGAGTATTACGAAATCCCCTTGCAGAACCGTTCACTCTTGGAATCTCGTCAGCTGCTGCCATGGGAGCATCACTTGCTATTATCGGGGGACTAAAATTTTTTGGAACTTACAGTGTTGTATTAAATGCGTTCATCAGTGCATTTGTAGCAACAATTGTAATCTACACTATTGCAAAAAGCAAGGGAATGACACCTGAATCAATTATTCTTGCTGGAATTGCAATAATGTTTTTATTAGATGCTGTAACTTCTTTTACCCAGTATCTTGGGACAGCAGAACAGGTACAAGCTGTTGTCTTCTGGATGATGGGAAGTGTATCTGTTGCAAGTTGGGAGACTGTTACAGTTGTCTTTACAATTGCATTAATCTCAATTCCATATCTGATATACAAAGCATCAGATATCACAATAATGGGAGCTGGAGAAGAAACAGCCCATAGTCTTGGAATTAATGTTGAACATGTCCGGATGAGGACATTAATTTTTGCTGCTCTTCTTACAGCTTCTGTAACCGCTTTTTGTGGGATTATTGGCTTTATTGGTTTAGTATCTCCTCATGTTACAAGGATGATAATTGGCGGTGATAACAGATATGTAATTCCAGGATCTGCCCTTGTTGGTGGAATACTCCTGTTGGGGGCTGATACTGTTGCAAGAACAATTCTTGCTCCAATGATCCTTCCAGTTGGAATTATGACCGCATTTGTTGGTGTTCCCTTCTTTATGTTCCTGTTTATGAGACGGAGGAAAGAATTATGGTAATTCTTAAATTAAATGATGTTTGCTTTAGTTATCCTGGAGCAGATATTCTACATGATATCAATTTTTCAATTGAACCCGGAATGATCACAGGGCTTATCGGACCGAATGGTTCCGGAAAAAGTACTTTAATCAAATGTATTGATACGATTTTAAAACCTGAAGGTACTATCCTCCTTGATGGAAAAAACATCTTAAAAATGGATAGAATTGAGCTTGCACGTTCTGTAGGTTTAGTTCCACAGAATGGAACAAGTGCAATGGACTCAACAGTTTTTGAAACAGTTCTTATGGGGAGGAGACCTCATTCTGCTTGGAAAATCAGTGAAAATGACATTGATAAAGTTGCAGACACTCTTGAAAGACTTGGAATTGAGGATATGGCAATGAGAGATTTTTCATGTCTTTCAGGTGGTCAGAAACAGATGGTACTTCTTGCCCGGGCAATTTGTCAGGAGCCTTCTGTTTTATTACTTGACGAACCAACATCTGCTCTTGATATTCGGCATCAACTGCAGGTGCTTGACATAGTAAAAAACCTTGTAATAGAACGGAACATGTCGGCGATTATCGCTCTTCATGACTTAAATCTGGGAGCTCGATATACTGATTCAATGGTAGTTTTGCGAAAAGGCCGTATCTTTTCTGCTGGAAAACCAGATTCTCTCTACACTCCTGAGATGATAAGGGAGGTATATGAAGTTACTGCAGAGGTTATTACAGTTCATGGAAAGCCTCATGTAGTACCAATTAGTCCGGTAAACAATGAGAATACCAACCTTGTAACTCATCAGGTTTCAAAAGTTAAGGAGATCCCTGCTTGAATGTCTCATCAGGAATCAAATGCAGCAGGATCTTCTGAAAGTTCCTTATTGCAGCAGATAATTTCTCTATGTATAGACTTAAGATTAGTTAGGTTGATCCCAGGACTTGGGAGGAAGGTTACTGGAACATTTTGTGCAGCACTTTTAAGTTCGGTTGCTTCAATTCTACTGCTGTTTTTTGTAAGTATTTTTATATCATATCTCATCGATGGGAATTTGCGTGATAATACTGCCCTTATCGTGACTGGTATGATATTGATGCTTCTTTTAAGAATTGGAGCTGAAATTTTACGGGAAAGATCTGCATCTGCAACAGCCGGACTTATGAAGAAGTCAATTCGGTCTATTATGTATAGGCAGATACTGAATCTTGGCCCTGCATATACAGATCAAAATGATTCAGGTTCAATTACAGCGACATTTGTTGATGGGACTGAACAACTTGAGCAGTATGTATCATATTACATTCCATATATTCTCCTCTGTATGATTGTTCCCGCAGGGCTTTTTATTGGTTTTGCATGGCTTGTTGATCTAGCAACTGCTCTGATTCTTCTTGCATTTGTTCCTCTTGTTCCGATCTTTATCATGTTCTCAAATCGAAAAAGAAACAGTGATTCTGATGTATGGCAGAAATTTAAAGCATTAAGTGCTTATTATACCGAAAGTCTGCAGGGTCTACCTACCTTGAAACTTTTTAATCAACATTATATACGTGCGGATGAGATCAGAAAAAGATCAGAAGTTCTTGGCAATGCCTGGGTATTAAGACTTCGTTTTGGTCTGATTACCAGTTTTATCACAGATATGGTGCCATATCTTGGTTATGGTTCAGCTCTTTTATATGTCTGTATTGGTCTCAGCACGGGAACAATGCATACAGAACAGGTTATGATGGTTCTTCTGTTGGGATCGGTTTTTTATGAACATCTAACAAAACTTGGCGAATATTATCATAACAGCATCAATGCGAAGAGTACAATTAGTTCGATCATTTCGCTCATTGAGGCAACTCCGGAAGTTATGAATCCTGAAAAAACTGGATCAGTTGAAATTCCGATTGTACAGTCAATTAAATTTGACAATGTTTCGTTTGGATATGAACCTGACCGACCGGTTTTAAAAAACTGCTCATTTAGTGTTGGGCCAGGGGAGATGGTAGCTCTTGTTGGGGTGTCTGGGGTTGGAAAAAGTACTGTAATTGATCTTCTTTTCAGGTATTATAATCCAGATGAAGGTAGTATTGAGGTATGTGGAGTTCCTATAGAGAAGATACCTCTTAACTTTTTGAGAGGTCTCTTCTCTCTTGTTTCACAGGATACTTACCTGTTTTATGATACTTTAGGTAATAATCTTAAATTTGGACGACATGATGCCACGCCATCTGAAATAAAAAATGCAGTTGAGATCTCCTGTCTTGATGGATTTATAAATTCTCTTCCAAATGGTTTTGAAACTATAGCCGGTGAACGTGGGCTTCGTCTTTCAGGAGGAGAGCGCCAGAGAATTGCAATAGGACGAGCAGTTTTAAAGGATGCTCCATTTCTCCTTCTTGATGAGCCTACTGCAAGCGTTGATGCAGATAGTGAACGGCACATTAGAGATGGAATAAAAGAGTTGCTTTTGGGTAGAACAGTTCTTGTAATAGCTCATCGCCTCTCAACGATCCGAGATGCAACTCGTATCCTCGTTATGGATAATGGAACCATAATTGAATCCGGAACTCATGATGAACTTATGAAATTGAATGGAAAATTCGCAGGGCTTGTAAAAGCAGAGGAATCCTGAGGAGAAGTTAAATGAAGACTACTTCTGTCTTTTTGCGTCTGTTAGATGTAGCAAGGCCACAGATCCCGATTATTTCTTCAGGAATAATTACTGAAATTCTGAAATATGGAGTAACCCTCTGGCTTGGATTATTAGGTGTAGATCTTTTACGAATGGCCCGAGATGGAGAGGAACCATCAGTTCTTATACCAGTTGGTATTTTAATTCTTCTACTTGCTGTCTGTCGTGGAATTTGCGGATATTTAAGTCCATATTTATGTCATGTTGGTTCTTATCGTCTGCTTGCTGATCTTAGAAACCAGTTTTACAGAACAATTGAACCACTGGCTCCGGCAGCTTTAATAAATCGAAGAACTGGTGATATTGTTTCGATTGCATCTAATAATATTGAAACCCTTGAACTTTTTTTTGCTCATACAATCGGTCCTTTAATCACCGCTCTAATTATACCTATTATTGTATTTTCGGCTCTGTATACTATCCATCCGATAGTTGCATGTATCTATGGTATTTGCAGTATACTTATAGCCCTTCTTCCAAAGTTTGCCCTATATCTTAATGAGAAACGTGGAGAATTACTTCGTGAAATTCTTGCCAATATTAATTCATTTCTTATTGACAGTGTACAGGGAATTCGTGAAATTCTTGCCTTTTCTCAATCAGAATCAAGATACAATATGGTTATGAATCTGAATTCTAATTATCAGAATGAGTATAATGATTATGTCCGAAAGAATACTTATGTTACAGCATTGTTTCTGTTATTTCTTTCCGGTGGGATAATTCTCCTTCTGATTGTTTCGTCTGTTTTTTGTATGTCTGGGGATATTGATCCAATAAAAATCCCTATTATTATCCTATTTTCATCAGTCGGATTTAGTTCTATGACAAACATTATAGAAATTTCAAAACAGATGGGTATGACATTTGCTGGAGCAAAGCGACTTTACAGTTTGATGGATCTTGAGGCACCTGTAAAGGAAAAGAGTAATTCCATGCCTCCTGATAATTTTGTTCCATCTCTTTCGATCAGGGATATAACATTTCGGTATAAACCCGAAGATCCAGATGTTCTGCATGATGTAAGTTTTGAAATATCAGCAGGACAGACAGTTGCAATGGTAGGAATGACAGGAGCCGGGAAGACTACAATATCTCACTTAATAATGCGATTCTGGGATCCAGACACTGGTTCAATTATGCTCGGAAATAATGATCTCAGAAATCTGCCACTTTCATTTATCAGAGATACTGTTGCGATGGTCACACAGGATATATTTCTCCTTAATACATCAATTCTTGAAAATATCAGACTTGGTCGGGCTACAGCTTCAGATGAAGAGGTGATCAATGCTGCAAAGGTTGCAAGGATTCATGATTTCGTTATTTCTCTTCCTAAAGGTTATGGAACTGTTATTGGAGAGAGAGGTGTTAGACTTTCAGGCGGTGAACGTCAACGAATTGCCATTGCCCGGGCAGTACTCAAAGATACTCCTATATTAATTCTTGATGAGGCAACATCAGCATTAGATACATCTACTGAACTTGAAATTAGGGAAGCATTACATCTCCTTTGTAAAAACAGAACTGTATTAATTATTGCTCACCGACTTTCTACTGTTGTTCATGCTGATAAGATTTTAGTTCTTCGTGAAGGCAGGATAGTTGAAGAGGGAAAGCATGCAGATCTTATATCAAAGGGTGGGGTGTATGCCTCGCTCATAAAAGCACAAGAAGTTTGAATAAGATTCATAAAAATATTCTTGTTTTTACTAATTTTTATTTAAGTTCACTTTTTACAATTCTTATCAAAAGTATTGAGATTAACAACATATATTTTATATAAGATTCTATGATATATGTGTATGAATGGATTAAAATGTGGTTTTGGGTTAATGACTACCCTGATGTTTATCTGTTTATTGATTTTGCCGGTCTCATCATCGGCAATAATGGAAATAACTGATAATTCTGCTGATTCTATGACTGTTATTGATAACCTTGGTCGTGAAGTTACAATAAATCTTCCAGTTGAGAAGATAGCTATTATTGATTCTCTTCCTCAAGTGGCGTCAACTATAGAGGCAATAGGTGCATATGACAAAGTGATTGCCTCCGATGACCGAACCCTTGCTGAGAAGATTCCATCTCCAAAAGATTCAAATGTTCAGAGTATAGGTAAAAGTGCCGAGCCTGACCTTGAAAAATTGATAGTTCTAAACCCAGATCTTGTGCTTGTAGGACAATATGCAACTGATGAATATATTCAAAAGTTAGAGGATACGGGGTTAAATGTTCTTTCAGTATCTATCTTTCCTACACTTGATGATGGGTTTAAATCAACTCAAGAAAACACCCTTGTATTAGGTAAAATCCTCGGTGCTGAAACAAAGGCAAAGGAATTTGTAGACTGGCGTGGTTATTACCTTGATACGATAAATGAGCGGGTTTCCAATCTTTCTGAAGATGATCTTCCACTAGCAATGTATACCTATAAGTGGGATGGTTCAAAAATATACGGTTCAGGAGCTGGAAACAGGTTCCACTATATTCTGGAATTTACTGGAACAGAGGATGCTAATTCAGATGTACCAGGTGACTGGGCAGAAGTAGATCTCGAGCATATCATCATGGACAATCCATCTTATATAATATTTGAAGAGATGAATTATGAAAGTGGCTATGGCAAGACAGATACTACTACAATGTCTGACAGTATCGAATCTCTTAAAAATCTCCCTGGAATGGATACCATAGATGCAGTAAAGAATAACAATATCTATGGACTTCCGGTAAGTGTGATGACAGGTGATACATGGTTAGCGGCAATTTATTTGGCTCCTGTGTTTCACCCTGATTTATTCGATGATATGAATGCAGAAAAAATTCATCAGGAATATTTCGATAAATTCCTTGGAATTGACTTTAATGTCGCTACCGATGGTATTTTTCTCTATCCGAAAAAGAACTGATGATCAGGCTAATCCTGATTTTTCGTTTTATTTTTAAATAATGTGGTTTTATGCAGATTAAGGAAAAACTTAATTCATACTGGAATCATGCTGCAGATGAATATAACCAATATTCATCAGAGAATAAACAAAATGATCCAGGAAAAGTCAGATGGCAGTCACTGTTTACTAGTGCCTTTCCAAAAGATGCTACAACTGTACTTGATGTTGGAACAGGTCCTGGTAACATAGCGATGATGCTTGCTGAGCTTGGATATGATGTTACCGGTGTAGATCTTTCATCAACAATGCTTAAATTTGCTCGGCAGAATGCTGAAATTCGAAATCTTTCCATAAAATATGAACAGAGTGATGCTGAATCACTGCCATTTGAGGATAATTCATTTGATGTTGTCGTCAGTAGACACGTTCTCTGGACAACTACTGATCCTGAAAAAGTACTCATGGAGTGGATGAGAGTTTTAAAGCCCACAGGTAGAATTGTATATGTTGATGGTAACTGGTATAGATCAGATGGAACTCTTAAACGCAAGTTATGGATGGGGCTATCAATGTTTTTGAAATTAATTACAGAGTTTAGAGATCCCAGAAGTGAGGATTTTACTGAAGAGATGAAGAAAGATCTATGGTCTGTAAAAAATGTAAGACCTCAATATGATCTTATCCTTCTTGAAAAGATTGGATTTAGAGATATTACTGTGAAAAAATCGATAAACCGTGAGGTATTTGGATTAATGGATTATCTTAAATCAGGGTATTGGGGACCTACATTCATGGTCTTCGCAGAAAAACCCCAAATTTTTTGAAGATAATAAATACCTTTCATCCTTTGTTTATGATCATATTAAACCTGTTAATTTTATCCTTTCGTTAGATCGAAGGTGTTTTTTGAGTAATCTCTTATTCTTCATTAGATACTACTATCATGACTTGAATATCTGTTTGTATGTATTTAGATGAGCAATTCTGTAATGATGGTAAATTGTGTTCGTTTTAGTTATCATTGATCTTTTTGGATTCTAATTTCTTATTTGATATCTATTGATTATCTGCAAGTATAATCAGATCTTCTTTTTATGATAAGATCTGTATAATCTAATTAAATTGTATTGTATCTATTCTACTTTCATTTTCATAATTTTTTAATATATAACATCAAAAAAGTAACTTATATAAAATCAGATATAGAATAATAGTTATGCTAAACTGGCAGAAATTTTCTTTAGTAATGCTATTCTTATTTGTTATGGGTATGGCTGTTTCTCCTGTGAGTGCAGCTGAAATTATGAGTATTGTAAGTGAAGATCCAGATTCAGTAACAATTATGGATTGTTTGGATAGGGAGATCACAATTAAACAACCGGTGGAAAAAGTTGTAATCCTTGATGCACATCAACAATTGACATCAGCATTACAGTCGATGGGATTATATGACAAAATTGTAGGGATTGATTCTGCAACTGCAAAGGAGAAAGAACTCTTTCCAAACATTGATTCAATTCCACTTATTGGATCACGTGATGAACTCGATTTAGAAGTTATCTTAAAACTCAATCCAGATGTCGTATTTGATGTTGGTACTTATCCGGGTGATGAGATTGAAAAGATGGAAGCAGCTGGATTGACTGTTGTTTCAATCTCTCTCTTCCCAACAAATGGAGAAGGGTTCAAACCTACTATTGAGAATACACGTGTCCTTGGATCAATAATGGGTCAAAAGGATAAGGCAGAGATATTCGTTAACTGGTTAAGTCATTATCTTGATATCATTGAGGAACGAGTTAGTGGTCTTGATGATGCAGATAAACCAACTGCATTATATACCTATAAATGGGAAAACAATAGTATTTTTGGAGCTGGGAATAAAAATAGATTCCATTATGTCTTTGATTTTGTAGGGGCGAATGATATAAATTCAGATCTTAATGCAGACTGGGCAGAAATTGATATAGAATCTGTCATCAAGGAAAATCCAGAATTCATTCTGATTGAAGAGATGGATCACAAAACTGGGTATGGGATTACTGATCCATCTGATATAGAGAAATCCATTGCATCATTAAAGTCGGTTCCAGGATTAAATAATGTAGATGCAGTTAAAAATGACAAAGTATATGGAATCCCTATGAGTGTAATGTCAGGTGATACATGGCTTGGTGCAATTTATCTGGCGCCTTTATTCCATCCTAATTTATTTAAGGATTTTAATCCTGTTATGATTCATCAACAGTACATGGATAATTTCATTGATATCGACGAGAACATAGTAGATGATGTATTCCTCTATCCTAAAGCCTGAGGAATACTTTACAAATTTTTTATCATGAGTGAATTTACTGGAATTAAAAAAGATCTGTGTCAGTACTGGAATACTCAAGGTTCTATCTATGATTTTTGTCATGAATCGGAGGAAGAATGCTCATACTGGCAACATGAATTAAATGAAGTTTTAGGAAACATACCAAAAAAGATTCTGGATGTAGGAACCGGAACAGGGTTTATTGCAATGAACCTTGCAATGATTGGTCATGATGTAACAGGACTTGATTTTAGTGAAGGTATGATAAATCAGGCTAAAGAAAAAATGCAAAAACATTCATTGTCATGGAATCTTGTCATGGGTGATGCAGAACATCCTGATTTTCCACCTGAATCTTTTGACACAGTCATATGTAGATATGTATTATGGACTCTCCCGAATCCTGAAGTAGCAATATCAGAATGGGTAAAATTAATAAAGCCCGGTGGGAGAATTGTTGTAATTGATGGTAAACGACAGCGTGTGGATAATTCCACAAGTGCAAAATTTAACAGATTCCTCTGGAAACTAAGCAGGAGGATTTGTTGTGGTTATTCAGGTATACAGGGTCATGATTTAACTCTTGAAAAGGATCTTCCATATTTCGAAGGAATTAGTAAGGATGAAATAATTAATCTTTTTACTCGTGAAGATCTGGCTGATTTTAATATAAGAACACTTGATAAATTACCCGATATTATCCGTTGTAATCTTCCATGGTATATGCGATTTGGCTACCATTCAAGTGGTATGCTCTATATTGTGAGTGGAAAAAAGCATTGAAATTTTATCAAATTATGGATCCACTTTTTTTTGGAATTGATTTAGATGATTAAATTCATAATTCTAACTAACAGGATCTTAAAGGAGGGTGATTCTATTATATTTAGGATTTAGCCCAGGTGAACAACACTTTGATATTTACCTTCATTATCAATCAGAGAACACTATATCAAATAGTGCTAACTTATGTGTTAGCAAATTTACCGGTATGATCGATTATTCATCATCATTGGGCAGAAAAAAAAGAATAAACGTTTAATACTACCCATCTAATCAAAATTCAATAGAAGGATATTATGCCTCTTAATTATTTTAATAGTTTACATGACAGTATATCTGGCCTCTGATGATAGATCATTGCAGATTTCGGCTCTGTTGAAATCCTCATAGAAGGTTGGGCACTCTCTGAATCTTTGTAAATCTATGAACAAATAACAAATACACTATAACTTAACTTCACATCTCTGCTTCCGAGGGTTTTTAATAGTATTTTTCAACTAATTAGTCTTTTTATGGCTGTAAGGTAGTTTCAACTAAATTTCTCAAGGTGTATTTCATCTTTGGAAAATCCAAATATATCTCCCTACTTATGATTAGAAAAAAAGTAATGTTCCTTGTTCATTTTTATCATAAATAATACAAGTATCTTTAGTATTTTAGATCTTTCTATATTCTTTTTATGAATTCAAAATAACGATAAATTTTGCAGGGTGATGATGATGTTACCATACTCTGAATATTTAGGATCTAATGACACTTATTACTGCCATTACTTTAAATTGATCTGCAGATCGTGGTAGATTATCGAAAAAATCAGAGAAGAAGTGCAATCATAGCACCTTCTCTTCATATCCTTTGAAAAGATCTGTAACATACAGGAAAGCCTCTTTTTCATCACAGACATATGAGACATATATGAATTCATCTCCGGCAATTCCTTTCACTGTAATCTTTGGATCCCACTCTATCTTAAAAAATGAAAGATTTCCTGCGGTTTTTTGAATTACAGGTCCACAACTTTTCAGATACTCTATAAACCCTTCATCAGGAGCAGGATTTACGGTGTACTCACTTATTACCCTGCCATCTACACAGTTTTTCTTGTATTCATCAAGCACAAGTATATGGTTCATTATTCTTTCTCGCCTGCAATCCAGGAGATTTTGTCTCCATAGATATCAGCTTTCCAGATTGGAACACGAACTTTCAATTCATCTATTATATAGCGTGATGCGGTGTATGCCATATCACGATGTCCGGCAGCCACAGATATAAGCACGATTAGTTCACCAATTTCCATTCGTCCGTACCGATGAAGAACATATACATCAAGAGGCCCACAGGTACTCTCTGCCTCATCGACAATTTTATTGAGTTCCCGATCTGCTTCTTCAATATCTGCTTCAAATTCAAGACAGTCCATTCCGTCATCTCTGACAACCCCCCCAAATATTACAATACCTCCAAATTCAGGTTTAATACCACTAAAAAGGTCGAGGATAGTTGATTTTTCCAAAGGTTCTTTCTGAATTACAATATTTCTCACATTACCCCCCCG
>CAYSSW010000001.1:0-88751 GCA_964434005.1 uncultured Methanospirillum sp. | reverse complement strand
TAGTTTAGCTTTACATGTAATTAATTTTTTAAAAAAAGATCTGCGGATGATGGGACACATACACTGATTAATTTAAAATCAAATAAATTAATCGAATTCGGTGTGAACACAATTGATCCAAAATGATGAATAAAACACCCTTGTGAGAGAAATGCAACAATCATATAAAGAATCTGAATTTTACGTATTTTTGTTTTTTCTTCACAAGATTTCTCATCCGGTATTATGCCTCAATGCAAAATCTTATCGGTATATTGGATTTTTTAATCATCGAAATTTTTCTAAATAGAATTTTTTTATTTAATTTTGAATAATAGAGAAGTACTATAGGTATCTCTCTTGGTTACATAGGTAGAGGATACTATTTTTATCGATTGAGATGCTGGTAGTTAAGACAGATCTTTTAAAAATCCTGCAAAAATAATGTTTAAAAATCAAAAGAAAAATTATGTAGATTTGTCGCCAATCTCTGCGACGTATTCATCAAAGAGATCTGTGACTTCTTTTGAAGGTTCTGTTTTCAGGCTAACTAAGTATATTGCAAGCATACTTACTATTACTCCCGGAATCATCTCATAGAGGTATCCTCCAAGAATAAGCGGATGAATCAGGTACCAGCCAATGACGGTAATACCACCACAAATAATACCTGCAAGTGCTCCCTGCCATGTTGCACGTCTCCAGAACAGGCCTATGAGGATAACTGAACCAAACGTTGCACCGAATCCTGCCCATGCAATGGATACAATGCCAAAGACTGAACTTGATGGATCAAGTGAGATGGTCATTGCAAGTGCAGCAACGATAATGACTGTGATCCTTGAAATGTTAATTAGTAACTTGTCTGAGGCATCTTTGTTAAAGAATGTCTTGTATAAATCCTGTGATATTGCGGATGAGGCAACAAGGAGCTGTGATGAAGCAGTACTCATGATTGCCCCAAGAATACCACAGTATACAATACCTGCAAGGAATGAGAAGAGGGTTGCTCCTGACATTGAGATAAATACATCTTCTGCGTTTGAAAGAGGTGCACTAAAGAATATCTGACCAACAAGACCAACTGATATTGCAGCGAATAATGTGAGTATTACCCAGACCATAGCGATTCTTCTGGCTTTTGGTATTTCATCAGGATTTTTTATACCCATGAATCTTGGAATTATATGTGGCTGACCAAAGTATCCAAATGCCCATGCTAGACCAGAGACAATGATGAATACAGAGAGGAACTCACCTGTTGATGGGTCTTTGAACAAGGAAAGCATATCCGGATTGATTGCTGCAACTGATGACATTCCATCTCCAAAGAGAATAAGGAGTGCAATAATTGGAACAAGAATCAGTGCAAAGAGCATAAGTATACTCTGAATAGCGTCTGTGAGACAGACAGCACGAAAACCACCGGTAAATGTGTAACATACGATGATCAGAACACAAATTATCATACCGATGAAGTAGTCTACTCCAAGTATGGAATTAAAGAGTTTTCCTCCTGCAACGAACTGTGCTGCAGTATATACAACAAAGAACAATATGATGAATAAAGAGGAAATGGCTGATAGATATGCTTTTTTGTCTCCAAATCTATTCATGAAAAACTCAGAGATGGTAAGTGAATCGTTTGCCTTTTGAGTATAAATTCTCAAACGTTTTGCGACGAATTTCCAGTTCAGGTATGTTCCGATTACAAGACCGATTGCAGTCCATCCAGCTTCGGATAATCCGGAGACATATGCAAGACCTGGAAGACCTAAAAGGAGCCACCCACTCATATCCGATGCTTCAGCAGAAAGTGCCGCAACGCGCCGGTCTAATTTTCTGCTACCCAATATGTAATCATTGGCTGTTTTGTTTTTGTCCATATAAAAGAAGCCTATATAGATCATTACCCCAAAATAGACAATAAATGCAATTAAAATTCCGATAGTGTTCCCGTCAATCATTCAATCACCTACCAAAATAGCTCACAAATGGATATCGGGATATTTTTCTTCACGAATGCCCGATCACTTTCATTCATGTATACTCTCGGTATTACTAATAGTTGATTGTTAATGTCATAAATATACAGTTATTTGAGTCTCATGGTTGAGGTATTTTTTGCACTAATGCACCCACTTTCTCATGGATTGTGAGATAATGGTTAATTTTGTCATAATTTCTTCAAATATCAGTCAATTTTTTTTGCAATTCAGTATAAATTTTTTCTGATCGAAAAAATTTGTTGGTAATCATAATCATTAAATTACTATAATTTGCTCAATAATATTCTAAAATCACTTAATGAATTCGAACGTATACAAAATAATTCAACCCAACTCATTTCATCGGGTACTATTACTTAGACTATCACTGCAGGTTTTAACAAATTAAAAAATTTTGAAACTTTCAGTTTAAATCTGGATTATATAATGTTTACTTACATCTTCGGAAGTCTTTTCTGCATATCCAATGGAAGGACTGTCCGGTCGGCACCAAGCAATGCAACAGAATAAAGATCATCCCAGTTCATGGAAGTCTCAACACAGCCATCTTTTTGTGTAACAACTCCCATTGCAATAAGCCCTATCTGACTGCCCATCTCAATTCCTTCCTTAACTTCAATAAGACAACCAACTCCAATTAAGGCCTTTGGATGATATCTACGAACCATACGTTTGATAAACGAAGAACCCGGAACTATAAAAAATTTATAACCAAGCCCTTCACATATCTTTTTTGCTTCTCCTATAGGACATAGTCCACATGATCTACACTTAAGGCCTTCCTCATGAAGATGAGCAGGACATGCACCTGCACGAAGACATTGTGGAATAAAAATAGCACGTTCATTTACTGGAACCGCAGTAAAACTTTTTTTATTCAGTGAATTTTGAAGCGTGACAATAAGTCTTGTAAGCTCCTGATCATCAATTCCAAAAAGTCTTAAAAGCCCTTTCATCAAACCTTCTAGGAATAATAGACCTCCTTTCATAAAGGCCGGAAAGATAAAATTACCGGTTTTTATTACATAAATTGTCATACAAAGTAGAATAAAACCAATAATTAAGATAATCAGAATAAACAGAACAGTTAACTCTCCAATTAATGTCAGAAAGGGCGATATCAGATTATCATCAGGAATTATCATAGTTTTTTACCTTCTCGGAATTTTTTAATCTTTAAAAGATCATCTGGCAACTTAAATATACCATGTTCAGTAATTATACCGGTAATAAGATCTACCGGAGTCCCGTCAAAAGCAGGATTATAGATAGATACCCCATCTGCAACAAGTTTACGGGTTCCGCAAAATGCAATCTCATCTCTGTTTCTCACTTCAACAGTAATATCTTTCATCACTGCATCCTCATCAAACGTTGACAAAGGTGCAGCAACATAGAATGGAATATTATGGTATTTTGCACAGACAGCATGCATATATGTTCCAATCTTATTAAACACACCATCAGAAACAACCCGGTCGGCACCTACAATCACAAGATCAATCTTCTTCTGCTGCATCAGATATGCTGCCATTGAATCAGTGATGACCGTAACATCAATACCGTCTTTGTTAAGTTCATAGGAGGTTAAACGTGCACCCTGAAGTAAGGGCCTTGTTTCACATGAATACACATGCACATCATACCCTGCTTCAACCGCCGACCTGATAACTCCAAGAGCAGTGCCCCATTCTGAACATGCAAGAGCTCCGGCATTACAATGCGTAAGAATAGAAACACTACACTTTGGAATAATGGAGAGTCCGTTCCTTCCAATTGCATGACATGTATCTCTATCGTTATCAGCAAGAGAGAGAGCAGCCTTAATTATTGCTTCTCTTGCAGCCTCAACATTGCTTTTTCGTGCAGCAGAAAGTGCCAGATTAATACCATAAAAGAGATTTACAGCCGTTGGACGGGTAGATCTAAGAGATTTTGCAGTATCATCAAGGAATAAAAGAAAGTTTTCAAAATCATCCCCATCATAAAGCTCAGCTGCAAGCGCAATTCCACTGGCACCTGCAATCCCAAGAGCCGGGGCTCCCCTTACAACAAGCCGTTTTATAGCATCAAGAAGAGTGTCAATATCCTTAACTCTAATCTCCTCATATTTTTCAGGGAGAAGTGTTTGATCAATTAAAACAATCTCTTTGTTTTCAGGCCTGAAAATTACAGGCCTGATTGGATTATCAGAGATCATCTCACTCCACTGTGCAGAGAAATGCTTTCATGGCAGCAGCTTCTCCTTCGATTACTGCATCAGGAATATCCATTGGCCGTCTGCATGTACCGGCAACAAAAATTCCAGGTTTAAGTGTTATAACCGGGGCACCATCAGGTTCAGGGCTTTCAAAAAAGCCGGTATCATCTATATTAATTCCAAACTTATCAGCAATTTTTAAGGCATCAGATACCGGCCGTAGGCCGACAGAGAGGACCAAAAGATCAGTATTAATCTTTAAAAGTTCCTGTGTCTCTGTATTCTCGACCATCAGGGAAATATTCTCCCCATTATCATAGACTTCCCCAGGAAGTCCTCTGACAAATTTCACACCTGTCTTTTTTGCCCGTTCAAAGTACTCCTCATATCCCTTGCCATATGCCCGAATATCCATATAGAGGATAATTACATCAATATCTGGATTCTTCTCCTTCAGAAGAAGAGCGTTTTTCATGGCATACATACAGCATACACATGAACAGGACGAATTGCCAAGGGCCATATCCCTTGAACCTACACACTGCACGAATACTATTCGTCCTGGTTTTTCACCGTTAGAAAGGCGCTTAATATGCCCCATAGTTGGACCACTTGCATTTAGCATTCTTTCAAACTCAATTGCGGTCACAACATCATGAATCTTTAAAAACTTCAGGTTTTTCTTATCAGCAGCATCAAAGACTTCATATCCGGTTGCGATAACAATTGCAGAAACATTTATGGAAAACTCTTTGTCATGTTCTTCATCATCATGAAGAATTGCATGCTTACCACATATCTGATAACAGAGCCCGCAGTCAATACAATGATCAGCATCACGAATCATCTTATCAGGAACCGCCTGAGGATGTGCACGATATATTGCTTTTCTAACTCCTATCCCATTATCAAATTTATTGTAAACTTCCACCGGACAGATGTTTACACAGTCACCACATCCATTACACTCTGAAAGAAGCACATACCGGGGATGACTTACAAGATTAACCTTAAAATCCCCTACAGATCCAGAAATTCCGGTAAGTTCTGTACAGGTGTATACCATTATATATGGATGTCTTGAAACATCGACCATCTTTGGACTTAAGATGCACATTGAACAGTCATTAGTCGGAAATGTCTTATCAAGCATTGCCATATGGCCTCCGATAGTTGATTCACGCTCTATCAGATGAACAGTCACCTCATGGTTGGCAAGATCAAGAGCTGCTGATATTCCGGCAATTCCACTTCCGATAACTAAAGCTTCACTCATTTAATCATCCATGTATTTTTTTGCAAGTTCAGTATACCCTTTGGCATTTGAAATATTTGCAGCATATTCTTCATCAGAAACATTCCTGACAATCTTTCCAGGAAGTCCGATTACAAGTGATCTGGATGGGATCTTCTTTCCTTCAGAGACAAGTGCACCTGCCCCGATAATACATCCCTCTCCAATAACTGCACCATTAAGAACAATAGCTCCCATTCCGATAAGAGTCCGGTCTTCAATAGTGCATCCATGAAGTATTGCGCCATGTCCAACAGATACCTCATCACCAATTATTATCGGATGATCATGAGAAGTATGAAGAACAACATTATCCTGTATATTTGAGGCAGTTCCAAGAGTAATGGCAGCCTTATCTGCACGAATTACAGCACCAAACCAGATGTTTGCATCATCTGCAATGGTTACATCACCGACAACAGTTGCATTCTCTGCAATAAATACGCTATCCGGTTTTTTTACATTAGTATTCATAATAAGATAAATATTGATTATAATAACGTATATCTTTAATAGAAAATATGGATTATGCCTCTCTTATAGAACTAATAATATCAATTATACATGGTAAGACCCAAATATTATCTATGAAGATTATGGTTGGTGGAACCTTTTGTCCACTCCATGACGGTCATCTTCTCCTGATTAGTCGATCTTTTGAACTTGCAGGACCAAATGGTCATGTAACAATTGGATTATCAAGTGATAAATTTGCCAACCGAAAAACACACCCTATTCATCCATTTGATATAAGAAAAAGAGCTATAATAGATTTTATTGAAAGTAAAAAATTCATAGCAACATGGGAGTTAATTCCACTAAATGATCCATATGGTTCAACACTTGACACTGATTTTGATGCAATAGTTGTAAGTGAAGAGACTTTTCCAACTGCAAAAGAGATCAATAAATTAAGACATGAAAGAAACAGGCCATGTGTTGAGATTCATATGATAAAATGTGTACTTGCTGAAGATGGGAGATGGATATCTTCAACAAGAATCTGGCGTGGAGAGATTGATGTCCACGGAAAGATGATAAGATCACCTTAAATGAGACTGAATATCTAATGAAATAATTGTTTCACAGTAACCACATATCCAGCGTCCTTCTTCTCTTGAAAATCGGGTCTTCACAGGTTCAGATGTATTAGTAACACAATCCGGATTTGGACATTTGAGCATTCCAACAAGAACTTTTGGAGTAGTAACACCTTTTTTACTTACAACCCTACAGTTTCTGATGATGTTTATCTTGGCATCAGGTGCAACAAGTGAAATTTTATCTACTTCTGACTGTTTTAGTTCACGGTTTTCGATTTTTACAACATCTTTTTTGCCAGAAATTTTACTGATAACATTTGTTGCAACACTTACTTCTTCATCTGTCCGCCCGGTAATACCAAGAATCTTTAATACAATAAGAGCTTCTCCGGGGGGGATATGATCTATTACAGTTCCATTATTGATTGCGCTAATAACAATATCATTACCATCAGTCATGAGAAAATACCTCCATAAGCATTGCCATTCTAACCGGAACACCGTTTTTTGCCTGTTCAAAGTATTTTGCACATGGAAGACTGTCTACATCAGGATCAATTTCATCAACTCTTGGCAAAGGATGAAGAATAATAAAGTGATCTTTTACATTTTCAACAGTTTGAGGAGTAATTTTGTAACCAGAAGCAGAATCATAAAAGAGGGAGGGGTTTGGTATTCTTTCTCTTTGAATTCTTGTTACATAAAGAGCATCAAGTTCATCTATTACTTCTTCGACTGTGCTATGCTCAACAATTGTGCAGCCACGATAAATCAGATCATCACGAATAGGTTCAGGAAGGCCAAAACCAGTTGGTGATATTGTATGAATTGTTGCATTATATTGCGAGAGGGCATAGGCAAGAGAATGAGTGGTTCTCCCATATAAAAGATCTCCAAGAATTCCAATATTTATTGATTCAAGAGGCATATGGCGCCTTATAGTATACAGATCAATAAGAGTCTGTGATGGATGCTGTCCTGCACCGTCTCCTCCATTGATTATAGGAACTGTTGAAAACTCACTTGCAAGTCTTGCAGCTCCCATTTTAGGGTGACGAAGCACTATTGCATCAGTATAACCACTTACAACTCTTATAGTATCAGCAAGAGTTTCTCCTTTGGCAATAGAACAGACTTCTTTTCCACCTATATTGATGCAGGTTCCACCAAGCCGGAGCATTGCAGATTCAAATGACATTCTTGTCCGGGTACTTGGCTCAAAAAATAGAAGTCCTAGAATTTTATTTTTAAGTGGAGCATTACCAGCCCCTTGAGCGTCAATCTCTCCCGCCCGTTTCAGGAGATGATCAATCTGTTTTCTCTCAAGGTCATGTGAAGAGATGATGTGATTCATATTAATCCAGGAAGATTTCTCTGATCTTATTGGGAGTTCAGACAGATGAATCTGTGTAAAAATTATTTATTCTCTTTAGAATCTTCGTCAGATACTGTCCTGATTTTTACAAGTGCAGCTTTTGAAGCTTTTACAATTTCAGGATCATTATCGTTTAATCCGCGCGTTAAAATATCCTCTGAAGGAAGACCAATCCTGACAAGTGTATCAAAATCTTCAGATGCAAAAAGATAACTTAGTCTGTCTGTAGTATACTTTGGCTTCCATTTCATCTTTGCTAGAAGCTTTACTACATCAGATCTGACATTTCTGTCAGGATCATCAAGCGCCTGAACAAGCATAAACTGTGCAGGTTCTCCGGTTTTTGCAATTCCAGTAATAGCTGCCTTTCTGATTCTTCCATCCTTGTCTTTTAAGGCATTAAGTAGCAGGTCAAGCACAGGTAGTCCAATACTTCCCATGGCTTCTACGGCTGTAATCCGGACATCAGTATCTTTATCATTCATTGCCTCAGTTAAAGGCTCAAGCGCATCCCGTCCAAACCTTGTAAGTTCCTTCACAGCAGCAAGTTTTACTCTTTTATCCTCTGATTTCATACAATTAACAAGTACTGGCATGTTTGAGGAATCACCAAGAGCTCCAAGCAGTCCAATCAAAGGTATCTTTCTTTGATCATTATCAGAAAGTGCCTGCATAATGCCTTCAATAAGTTCAAAGGCCTTTGCTTTTACGGGTCTTAAAATATCAACAAGTATATCAGGAACAGGTGTTTTTAAGAGGAGAACTGATTTTAAGACTGGCTCTACAATCATATCGCCTCTGCTTACCATCATATTTGTAATCATTCTTGAGATTTCATGATCCTTAATATCATAGAGATATTTCATCTGATCATTACCTGTAAGGGCAATCTCAATTATCATATTCATAAGAGCAATACCTCTTTGACTTCCTGCTTTTCCCTCTTCATGAAGATCAGTAAACTCATCAAGAAGTTGTGGAAGAGCAATACCTCCCATCCCTGCAAGTATTTTTGTTAGGATTGGAACCATTCCATCATCCTTTTCAAGGATCGGCAGTATTGCTTCTGCTGCTGGTTTTCCAATGCCGGTAAGAGCAAGCCCTGCAAATTTTACAGTATCAGGATTATCATCTTTTAATAATTTAAGGAGCGGTTTAATTGCAGGCTCTCCAATAGAACTTAAAGCTGCAACACTATAAGCGGCTTTTTCAGGATTTTTCAGTAATAGTAAAAGTTCCGGGATTGCTATCGGGCCGGCCTTTGTCAGGCAGGTTGTGATATTTAAATTTCGGTTTTCATCGTTTTCATTATTCAATGCTTCAATTAAAGACGGAACAGCACTTTCACCAAATCTTACAAGAAGATCTCCGGCACGTTCAGCCTCTTCTTCATCTCCTTCATGAAGAGTAGTAGCAAGGAATGGAATAACATCATCCGGGTGGGTATTTATTAAATCCCAGACAACATCTTCCTTTAAATTAGAGTTTCCAAGCAGACTGCTGATAAAAATATCTGGATCTTCGTTATAAAGGTCCTGAAGCAGATTATTTATTGCCACGGCCTGATCAGGAGAAGCAGATGCAAGAGCCTCAAGTAATGGCTCGATTGAGATGGCCCCCATGTCTTTCAGGATTTTTGCAGCTTCTTCATAGCCAGGTTTTTTCGGAGAGAGAATAGTGATAAGATATGGGATCATCGGTCTTCCAATCATCCTTATGATATCTGATATCTCATTTACATCACCAGAAAGAGGATCTGTTAAGGCATCCACAAGATGAGGAGCTGCATCATCACTGGCTGAAATAAGTGCATCACGGGCAAGAGATGCTGCAGATTCATTACCTGAAGAGAGAACACCAATGAGACGAGGCATTGCAATATCTCCGGCTGTTTTTAGTTCATCAATTGCTGCATTCCTGACCTTTTCTTCCCGGTGATAAAGTGCTGTTACAAGTGGATCAATAGCCCTTACAGGATCAATCTCTTTTAGCATCTTTATTGCAAATATACAGCGATCAGAAGTTGATTTTTCAGATTCTTCTTCAAGAAGAGGAAATGCAACTCTTCCCATCTCCCGAAAGACTCTTTTTATTGGTGTAGTATCTTTCTGTACTCCAATACAGTTCATAAGATATGGAAACGCAACAGCGCCGGTTCTTGGAAGAACTGATGCCATTGCTTTAGAAATTTCAGCAGACGGACTGTAAAGAGCAGATACCATATCAGGTGTTGCAGGTTCACCCATTCTGACAAGTAGATTAAAAATTATATCGCGTTCATGTTCTTTATGAAGAGGTATTTCCTGAATCAGATTTGGAACAACAGGTCCGCCGATTTTTATGAGTGCATTTTCAGAGATATGTTTAATATCAGGATCGCTGTCAAAAAGTCCATTAATAAGGGGAATAATTGCAGATTCTCCAAATTCAAGGAATATTTTGAGAGCCATTGAAGATGTTACCGGATTTGGATCGCGCAGAGCCTGATAAAGCGGATCAAGTGCTGGAGCTCCAATTTCACTAATTATATAGAATTTAAGACTTCTTGTCTCTTCAGTGTCACCTCCACATGAACTTAAAAGATCAATTACCACTTCATCACCAAGGACAATCAAAAGTGCTGCAACTCTTGCTTTTACTTCATCATTTACATCAGAAAGACTCTTAATGAGGTCAGGGAGGATTGATCTTCCCATTGTTTCAAGAAGACTCTCTGAAAATTTTACCACTTTCTCATTATCAGATCCAAGAGCTGCGATTAGAATAGAAACACAGGGTTCACCGATTGCAAAAATTGTATATGCAGCTCTTTCCTCTGCAAGATCGCTGCAGTCTCTAACCATCTGAAGAATTATAGGAACAGTAACAATTCCCATTTTTACAAGAACTGTATGCACTTTCTTTATCGTGACTTCTTCACGGTTTTCATAGGTCTCAAGAAGTGGTATAATAGCCTCTTTTCCAAAGTTTTCAAAGGCTTCAGATGCTGCATTACTTATTTGTGAATCACTGTCTGTTAAAAAAGAAATAAGGTCAGAAATCGAATCAGGTGAGCGCATTCTACCTAGAGCAAGAATTGCCTCAATTCTTAGGTTCATCTCCTTTGCATCATGCGCGAGTTTTATAAGGCCATCAAGGTCCCCTTTAAGGCGCATATGCTCTGGATTTGGTTTTATTATTGATATCATTAAGGCTCCAGTGGTCTAAATGGCCATTATATCAGTCATATTTTCCACGAGGACTGGCCCATCCGGTATAACCACAATAGATACAGCCAATCCCTTCACAAGACTCACATAATGTTGCCGGTTTCTTAACTTCTACCTTTCCGGTGGCATTACAAAAGCAACATCCTTCTCCATCGCAATGTCTGCATGTTACAAGATCATATTCATTATTTGACTCTGTCATTGTTCTGTTTGATAATAGGTTGCCACAGGCTATGAATTATTCCTATTGTAATTGAAATTTTTCTAAATAAAAAAATATAAAATGATACGGGACTGGGGGGGTTCGAACCCCTGGCCTGCGGATTAAGAGTCCGCCGCTCTACCGACTGAGCTACAATCCCCTTTGTGCTATAACATGTTAGTATGACGCATATAAATAAGTTTCGTGACCGGTTTTATCTGTGTGGAATCCAATTAATTTAGTAACATATGCGGGATTATCGTTTTTCTGGAGTCAGAGGGACACGGACATATCTTGTCTGTGGCTGTGGAAGTGTTGGATATCTGATATTAACTGAATTACGCAAAGAAGGAGTGGGGATTATCTGTATGGATAATAATGCCGCCCGTGTTCAGGAACTACGCGAGCAGAAGATTGAAGCTATCCTTCAGGATATGAAAGATCCTGATATGCTCAAAAAACTCCCCTCTTTTGATATTGCCTTTATTGTAAGTGATAACCATGAGGCAAATTCAATCTGTGTTCATAATATTCGAAATATGTTTCCACATATGTACATCATTGCCCGCGCTATTGATCCCATCAGTGAAAAAGGTCTGATTCAAGATGGTGCGGATCTTGTCCTCTATCCTCAACAGGTCATTGCAAGAACAGCAATTGAGCACTTAAAACTCTTTGAAAAACGACATATCTCCCAGGAACTTTATGATCTTATTGCTTCATGGTCTGGAGATTTTGGAATTGTAACTCACACAAATCCAGACCCTGATGCAATTTCATCAGCGATGGCACTTGCAACTATTGCAAAAAAAGCTAATCCTGCAATTATAACTCATATCTTTTATGATGGTCTGATAGGTCATCAGGAAAACCGCACACTTGTAAACCTCCTTGATATTAAGATGGAGAAGATGAGAGTTGAGTGTCTTACAGAATGCGAGCATATAGCAGTTGTTGACAGTATGGGCCCGGGTGTTAATAATGGGCTTATACCGAAAAGTTCTGTTGACATTATCATAGATCATCATAATGAATCAGATCCTGAATCCCTTTCAGCAGAGTTCATGGACATCAGACCAAAGTCAGGCGCATGTGCAACTATTCTTACCGAATATTTAAAGGAACTTGGAATTGAACCTGATGAAAATGTTGCAACCGCGCTTTTGTATGGCATTCGGGCAGACACCAAGCAGTTTAGAAGAAATGTAACTCCGGAAGATTTTGAGTATGCTGCATTTCTTCTCCAGTATAGTGATGCTGATCTCCTTGAGAAGATCATGTCTCCACAGTATTCTCATGAAACTATTGATGTAATAGGAAGCGCCATTAAAAACCGAAAAACAAAGAATGGATATCTCTTTTCAAATGTCGGATATATCAGAAATCGGGATGCACTTCCTCAAGCCGCAGAACTTCTGATTAATCTTGAAGGAATCAGCACTGCACTTGTATATGGAATTACTGATGATGCAATAATAATGTCAGGTCGAAATCGAGATCTGCGCTTAAATCTGGGTAATGTTATGAGTGATGCATTTGCTGATCTTGGTGAAGCCGGGGGACATGCAACTATGGCTGCCGCTACAATTCCATTAAAGGTCTTCTCTGTTGTGAAGGACAAAGAAGTGCTTCTATCTCTTGTAATAGATCCTATTCTTCAAAAATTCAGTGAGATTGTAGGACTTCTCGAAGACGGTTCCAATGAAGTTTGAGGAATGGGAGCCGATATATCGGGAAATCTGTGATTTTTTTTCATTTTCTGCAGAAGAAGATGATAATGCTTCTCACATTTTGGTAGAAACTGCAAAAAAGAACCAGTCCATTAGAGATGGGATGGTTGAACTTCAAAATCTTTATCGTATTAAAGGATTACATGTAACTGTTTTTGGAAATGCACCCTCTCTTAAAGATGATCTGAAGAAACGAAACTATTCTGGAATATTGATTGCCGCAGATGCAGCAGCCGGAGTTTTGATTGAAACCGGATTAACTCCGGATATAATTGTAACAGATCTTGACGGAATTGATGATTATGCAATCTTAAAAAATATTGAAGGCACTATTCTTGTTGTTCATGCGCATGGAGATAATATCCCGCAGATTAAAACATGGGTTTCAAAATTTTCCGGCCCGGTAATTCTAACAACACAGAATAAACCATTTACAGACGAAATTTCTATATACAATTTTGGTGGATTTACTGACGGTGACAGGGCGGTCTTTTTTGCACTTTCAACCGGAGCCAGGTCAGTTGATCTTGCAGGTTTTGATCTTGATGACACTGATGTTACTCCAATAAAGCGTGGAAAACTAATTTTTGCCAGGCGTCTTCTAAAGCTTGCTGGAATCGAGATATAGGATACAGACAATGGGCATTGCTTGGATAATTGACGGTTATGTGGATGAACCTGCATGTCTTGGTGTTCCTCCATATATATCACCATATATCAGAAATATTGCAGGAGTCTTGAAAGAACACGAATTTACTGTTAATTACACAACAATTGATGAGATAAGATCTGATTTCACACTTATTCCAAATATAAATAAATCAGAAATAGTAGTGATGATTGCCGGTGTTACTGTTCCGGGTAAATATCTCGGAGGAACACCTGTTATTGATCATGAACTACTCCAGATTGGAAGTGCCTTAACCTTCCCGGAAACATTTCTTTTAGGACCTGTTCAGTTTGGTTTTTCAAAGCAGGGTGGAAAGCATGCTGAATCAGGAAGCACATTTAATTTTAAACACCTGTTAATCGGTTCTCCATCATCTGCACTTGATAATGCACTTTCAGGTCGTTATCCGGATGGCCGGCATTCATACAAAGATGATAATAGATGGGCGGTTCTTGGGGCCGATATCATCTGCTCTCATCCATCATTTCCAAATGTTATCTGCGAACTTGAAACAGCACGTGGATGTGCAAGATCTTATATTGGTGGCTGTTCTTTTTGTACTGAACCATTTTATGGAAAGCCAAAATTTAGAGATCCGGATTCTGTTGCAAAAGAAGTTTCTGCATTATATAATGTTGGAGCCCGGCATTTTAGACTTGGAAGACAACCTGATCTTTTAACTTACGGGGCATCTGGTGCAGAGTATCCAAAACCAGTTCCAGGAAATATTGAATATCTTTTTTCAGCGATACATGATGCAGCGCCAAATTTAAAGACCCTTCATATTGATAATATTAATCCGGGGACTATTGCAAGATATCCTGAAGAATCAAGAGTAGCGCTTCAGGAAATTGTAAAAGGTCATACAGCAGGAGATGTGGCTGCTTTTGGCGTTGAAAGTGTTGATCCTGCAGTAATTGCTGCTAATAATTTAAAGGCAGATGCTAATCAGGTAATGCAGGCTATAGAGATTGTTAATGATGTAGGAGCTGTTCGTGATAGAATGAATGGAGTTCCTCATCTTCTTCCTGGCCTAAACTTCATTTGTGGTCTTTCTAATGAGACTGAACTCACATATCAGTTAAATCAAAAATTTTTAGAAGATGTGCTTGCAAGCGGTCTTCTCGTCCGAAGAGTTAATATCCGGCAACTCATGCCTTTTGAAGGAACACCTGCATGGAATAATAATGCACTTCCTGTTTCAAAAGCATTTCATGAGTTTAAGGAATGGACAAGAAAGCAATTTGATCTGCCAATGCTTAAAAAGGTATTTCCTAAAGGAACAGTACTTTCATCGGTTCTCATTGAAAAAAGTGGAGATTTATCATTTGGAAGACAGTTCGGTTCATATCCGATATTAAATGGAATTCCATTAAATCTTGATGAAGGAACTCTGATTGATGTAATTGTTGTCGATCATGGGATGAGATCGATAACATCTCTTCCATATCCGGTGCCAGTTAACTCACTTCCGCCAAAAACTGTTAGATGGATACCGGGAATTTCAAAGAAAGGGGTTGTTAATGTTCTTGCAAAAAGACCATTTACATCAGTATCAGATTTTAAAAAGTTATCTGGAACAGATCTTCCAGATGAGGTTTTTACGCTTCTTTAGACAATTTTTCAATTAATTTTTCAAATTTACTGACAGACATTATCTCTGCTGATACAAGTTCTTTATTGTAGAACAGTGAGAAGATAGTAAAGGGTGCGGGAGAGTTTTGTGCCTGCCTGGTTGTTTCGAACCGTATAGTTTTAAATGGGATATTATGTTCTTCTGCTGATTTTTCAATGAGTGGGACATATTTTGCATTAAATGGGCATTGATGTGAGTAATAGAGTACAAAACCATTTTCTTCGATGTGTGGATGTTTAGCAGATCCTTTAAAGTATGGTTTTGCTGCATTCTTGTTAAAAGGAAGATACAATAATTCATAAGATGGATCTGCTGTATCGGCCAGGATAAAACCCTTGTAGTGAAGGTAATTAGGATCTGATAGAAATGGAAGTTTCTTATTTGAGGATAATACTACAAGACCTGACTTATTCTTATTCTGACTGTCTTTAATACACTCAGATAGAAGAAGATTTGAGTATCCTTTTCCTTTATATTGTCCTGATATCCAGAAGCAGTTAATATTCATATAACCAGGTGCAATAATCGGAGACCATGCATTTTCTGCGGGTATATATTCAATAAAACATTTCCCTCTGATATTTCCTTTCTTAAAGACAAGCCCGTCATCAAATCTCTCTTTCAGCCAGTTTTTTTTAGAGATTACCTGAGAATCCTGATTATTTGAGATAGCACAACAGATATGTTCCAAGTCGATATTATTTTTTGTGAGGGTTATTATATCCATTTGTATAGATGTGATTTGGTTTAAGAAATTATTTGGGTTTTGGAGGGAGGGTATTTAGCCAACACTCGTTGTCATCAGGTTTTGGATTAATTTTAATTCTTTTTAAGAACGATTTTTTTGATTAAATGATTAATGTTTTACCTATTTCAGCATTACATTCTCTTCTAATTTGGATTTGATTGTCTCTGCTAAATTGGGATAATTAGAATCATCAAGATATATATTAGAGAATTGGGTAGAAATATCAGTCATTTTATCCCTATATTCTTTATCATGGATATAATTTCTGATACATTCCCATAACTCATCAGGATTTGTAACAACAATTCCTGAGGGATAATCAAATTGATCTTCCAGGGGAGCATCCACTTTAACATTTCTAAAGATAATTACAGGTTTTTTTGCTTTGAGTGCATGTATTATTGGTGTTGACCAGGTATTTAGCATAATGACAATATCTGTTGTCTTAAGTAACTCATGTAAATTAGTATCTAATGGTAGGACTATACCGGGAATATCAATCTCTGCTGCATACATTAATCCAGTATTTTTCCATAAAGGTGTAGGATGTTCTTTTATCCTTATCTGAATTTTATCTGACAGATCATAAGGTATGGTTTTAAATACACTAAATCCGTCAATATGTCCTTGTAATTTAGATTTTGGAATTAATCCATGAAATTGATATGCTGCGGTAATAACGACAATCTGGATTCCTGTTTTATTTTTAATAAAACTGGTATTATTCATTGGAGATTCATGATCAGCAAGTAATCTTTTAACAGGTAATAATCTTTTTTCATTTAAACCTTTTATTTGGGATACGATTTTGTGAATATATGTATCATAACAAAGATAATCCGGGATATCACTTAAATCACAAACACCTCCATGTGGTAAACTAAATGATGGAATACTATAAATCTTTCCTAATATTGTTATCAATTGAAATTCAGGAAGATCTACTGTACTTACAATGAGAGCTTTTGGAGAGAAGTTATGGAGTATTTTATTCCAATATCGTATATCTTTAATTAATTCAGGCCAACGTTTTGTGCAATAGTATTGAAAATTTGTATCAAAATTTCTTATTGGATCTTCCCATAGTTTGCCATTTGATTTTTCTTTAACAGAATAGTACGCATTTGACAATAATGAAGCATCATTTGTACTGCCAATTGAATGACTTCCTATAACAGGAAGGTCAAAATTCATTTCTGCTTCTATTATCCTAAATAGATTGTCAGTTGATAAAAATAAAACCGGCATTTCATTAGTATTTTTTACATAATCCCTAATTATATGAGAATGTCGGAAAAGCTCTACAGGATGTATCACAAATACAATATTACCGGATATTTTTTCATAAATATCATCAAGAGATATTTTTAAAAATTTCCTATTTAATATATATCTTAAATTATTATAGATATGAATAATAAATAATTTAATAAATTTCCTATTCACAATGATTTTTAATTTCTCGTTTATTATGCATTTTAAAATTCTATTGATATATTCAAATATATGAGACGATTTATTGAGGATCTTTTTTACATTAAGTGGATTGATCTCCTGTAAATCAATCTTATCTTTTAATATCAATTTGAAAGTTTCTTTGCCGACTGTATTGGGAGGAAAATATGAAAATATTGGTTTTGACCTATCATATTTAATATATGAAAAAACTTTAACTCCATGATCTAATAGTTTATTACACAATGCTCGTGATAAAAAAAATTCTTTCCAAAAAAAACTTAAGTCCCAATGGTCATATTCAGGCCAGCAGATTCCTTCAATCGTAAACTCTTCTTTAGCATCAGAAAACCAGTTTTTTTCGCAGAATTCTGCATCGGCAAGAGCTTTTTCAAAGTCATTATCATCTAACCAATCATCAATAATAGTATATGGAACTCCAGATTGTACAGCAATTCCAATGGCCGGAATATCAAGAGCTAAAATTGTAAATTCTTTTTCATATCTCTCTTTAAGCAGTGATTTTGGGCCATTTTCAAGATCAAATCCATAAAATGCAAAAACCTTTTTCATATTCATTATTCCTAAAATAACTTTCAATTCATTCAAATACTAAAGAATTCCTCATCCTTATTATATCTCTAAAATAATAGTCCTTAAATAAGTAAGCACTGACAATACTTAAAATGTGAGTATTAATAAAGAAATTTGCGAGAAGAAAAGAATAAATTGGATATACTATCCAGAGATCTACAAATTCATGATATGATCATAATATTTATGACATGAGACACATCAGATAATTCATCAATTAGTTTTGAGATGAATTAAACAGAGCAAAAACCATTACACTCACCCATTCCCGGATATTAATACCAACAGTACTTTCGAACACATATTTTTACCGCATACTAATATGGAAAAATAAGCTTATTAACCCTAAACATTTTGTAAATTCACTATTTTTTTTCAACTTGTAATAATTGAGACTCTTTAAGTATGAGTCTGCCCAATCACCGTTCCAACTTGTTAAATGACGACTATAAACATACTATCAGTTTTTTCCTTCTGCCATATCTTTCAAATTAACACCAATAGTCAACGGCAATATTATTTTGATTAAATATTTGCGGCATGTGGGTAATAAGACCTCAATAAACAATAAATACGGCATATTTACTTGTAAATATTTATAGATACTAAAAAAATTGCTTTATATTTATATTAATTTACATCAAAATTCTAATTGAATTGAATAACCATCCTCTCACAAATTATTACAAATTCCTTCAATATCATCAATATTCACTTTTTTACCAGTTTGCATATAAAAAACAAGTTCTCCCATCCTGCAGGCATGATCTCCACATCGCTCAATATAACGATTTATCAGGAGATATGCACAAAAACTCTCGATAACTGATGTATCGGTTTTCATTGCCTTTATGCAGGACTTATAAATCTCTAAATAACTGTAGTCAATAAGATTTTCACTTTCAGACAGAGTTAAGAGCAGACTCGTGTCACCTGACGTGAAACAGTTACATACCAGATTTATCATCGAAACCGTTTCATTTCCTGTCTTTATAAGTTTACCCACAACATCAGGGACATGTGTGTTATTATCCAAAAGACCCTCGCCTGTGATTAACTCAGCAATATCCTTACCATATCTTCCGGCACGCTCTGCAGATGTAATCATACCAAGACAACAGGCAATAGTTCTTAAATCACTTGCTACCGGCTGATAAAGTGCTATTAACAGTATACCTCTCTCATGAAGTATCTCATACTGGCTTACGATGTACTCTTTCTGTCGCAAAATATCGATTGCAATCGTCATATCCTTATTTTCAAAGGCAATCAGAGAATTTTTAAGCATACCAGAATTAAACCTTACATACCAACATACCTGATCCTTGTATGCCTCCAGTTCCTTCTGCAAATTAATCGACATTATCCAAACCTCCCTGTAATATAACGTTCTGTTAAATCCTCTTTCGGATTAGAGAAAATCTCTTCGGTCTTTCCGAATTCAATGAGTTTACCCATATACATAAAACCTGTCATGTCACTGACTCTTGCAGCCTGCTGCATATTGTGTGTCACGATAATAACCGTGTAGTTTTTTTTAAGTTTAGTGATCAGATTCTCAATTTTTTGTGTGGCTATCGGATCAAGAGCTGAACAGGGTTCATCCATCAGAATAACTTTCGGGTTTACAGCCAAAGTTCTTGCAATACAAAGTCTTTGCTGTTGACCGCCTGAAAGACTCAATGCTGAACTATTAAGTCTGTCACATACCTCATCCCATAAAGCCGAATTAATCAGACTCTTCTTTATAATTTCATCAAGTACATCTGTATTTGTAATCCCATGGGCACGAGGACCATATGCTATATTATCATAAATTGATTTAGGAAATGGATTCGGACGTTGAAATACCATCCCTACGTTTTTTCTAAGATCAATTGGATCATACTCAAATAATTCCCGATCCATGAATTTTATTGAGCCCGTTGACCTACAGTCATTAATCAGGTCATTCATACAGTTTAAACACCTAAGAAGTGTTGACTTTCCACATCCTGATGGACCTATAAGTGCGGTCGCCTTATTTTCATAAAATGGAAAATCAATATCAAATAAAACCTGCTTCTCTCCATAGAACAGACTTAATTTTTTGACGCTGATTATTTCTTTTATATTCGTGTTTTTATCAGTTTCAATTGAATCATTCTTTTTCATAATACTACCTCACTAATTTATTCCTAAAATGTCTGCGAAGCAGAATCGCTATAAGATAAATACCTACAACAAGTGTTATGAGAACAACTGCAGTCGCATACTGCTGTGCTTGTGAGTTAGGAACATTTGTCGATAAGACATACAGATGAAATGGAAGTGCCATCACCGGTTCGAAGGGATCAGTAGTTATAAAACGCTTTGAGAATACCACCGCTGTAAACATTATTGGGGCTGTTTCTCCTGCTGCACGCCCGATAGAAAGAATTGTCCCTGTGAGAATTCCAGGCATTGCGGCGGGAAGAACAGCATTTTTAATTGTCTGCCATCTTGTGGCACCAAGTCCTAATGATGCCTCCCGAAGCGAAGCTGGAACAGTCTTTAACGCCTCTTCCGTTGTCCTGATAATTGTAGGGAGTATCATGAGCATCAGGCAGATCTGACCCGCCAAAAGACAGATTCCAAAGCCTAAGTAGATCACAAGAAATGCATATCCAAACAGACCAAAGACTATCGAGGGAGTGCTGTTGAGTAAGTTACATCCAGATCTTATTGCTTGTGTGAATCTAGTCTCATGTGAATATTCTGTTAAGTAAACAGCAGCACCAACTCCGATAATTAAAGCCACTGATACCGCACCAGCAATTAACTGAAATGTTCCTATTATCGCAGGAAGAATTCCACCTGCTCGTCCCAGGTCACTTGGCGATTCTATAAGAAACTCCAATGATAGGGCTGGAATGCCATTTATAAAGATATTTCCAAGTATTATGCCAAGGATCACTATGACAGACACGGTTCCTGCATATATCAGATAAAAGGCCCATCGTTGTGTGATCTTCGGGGAAATATGAAAATATGAAGGCAGACAAAACCGTCTATGACCAATTCCATAAGGAATAAATCCTTTTCCCGACTTAATCCGATTAATCACCCATCCTGATATCAGGTTCATAACAAAAACGATGAAGAGCAGGACTGCCGCCGCCCCAAATAATGCATAATAGTGCATAGATCCTGCCGCAACCTCTGACATTTCTATACCAAGTGTCGAGGTAAGGGTTCTTACAGGTGAGAAAAGATTCCAAAATGGCTCAGGGATTATTGCCGCATTTCCTGCGACCATCATGACTGCCATAGTTTCACCCACAACACGCCCTATTCCTAACAGGATTGCAGCAGCGATTCCTGATGCCGCCGCAGGTATGAGAACAGATGCAATCGTGTGCCAATATGTGGTTCCAAGTCCCAAAGATGCTTCCATATAGTCTTTAGGGACTGCAAATAAGGCATCTTCAGAGATTGAAATTATGGTCGGGAGTGCCATGATTCCTAAGATAACAGACGCTGCAAGCCAAGTAAACCCGCTTGAAATGTCAAGAACACCTCGTATGAAACTACATAGAACAACCATTCCAAAGAAACCATAAACAACTGATGGAATGCCTGCAAGAAGTTCAATAATTGGTTTTACAATCTCTCTTATTTTGATAGGTGCAAGGTATGCAAGATAGACTGCAACAGAAAGCCCTAACGGAACTGATAGTATAACTGCTCCAGCCGTTACTAATATGGTATCTACAATAAGCGCTCCTATTCCGTATGACGCATCAGAACCTGTCGGATTCCACTCTGTATTAAAGATGAAATCAACAATTCCAACATACTGAAATATCGGGATTGCGGTGTATACAATATAACATAGAATGAAGAACACCGAAAAAGATGAAATTAGAGCCGCGACAAACCAGACTAATTTTATTAATCTATCAAAGCGAAAACATTTTCTCGCAATGTTCTCATAAGAAAGGTCAGAATTTTTCATTTTTCATAAAAAAAGGATTGTTATTCACATCACTATGCTACAGGGATAAATCCATTATTACTTAAGATACTCTGACCTTCAGGTGAGAGAATGTAATCAAGGTAACTCTTTGCAAGATCTGTTGGCTCTGCGTCTGTAATCATCAATAAAGGTCTATTTATTACATATGTCCCATCTGTTACTGTCGCAACTGATGGCATAACACCATTAATCTTTACTGCCTTCAATGAGTCGTCCAGGTATTCAAGTGAAAGATACCCAATTGCACCAGGTGTCTGTGCAACACTCTTTGCAACAGCACCGTTTGAGTTCAATTCCTGCATATTCTTTGAAGCATCCTCTTTGTTAAAGACAAATTCTGTGAAGAATTCGCGTGTTCCTGATGAACTGTCACGGCCTACAAGGACAATTACTAAATCATTTCCGCCTAAATCCTTCCAATTGGTAATTTTTCCCTGGTAGATATCTTTGACCTGAGAAATTGATAGATCAGTTACAGTATTTTCTGGATTAATGGCAATTGCGATACCATCTCGACCAATTATATATTCCTTGTAGTTTTTGTCTGCCCTTTCTGAATCCTTAAGACCACGGGACAGCATACCTATATCGGCTGTTCCTGATGAAACTGAAGTTACTCCAACACCTGAACCGCCACCACTTACCTGAACATCAGCAGACTTGTGAAGATTCATAAACTCCTCAGCGACTACCTGAGCAACAGGAAGAACAGTAGTTGAACCAGCAATCATAATTGTTCCTGATACTTTGCTGTTTGTGAAATTTGTATTCGTATCTGCATCGGCATTTGAATTTGACGAGATGCATCCCGCAGTAAGTAATACAGCGCCAATCATGGCGATAAGTATAATTGAATAAATGGCTGATTTAAAGTGTGAACTGAAACGCACTTTGTTATTTTCAGACAATTCAAACATTTGAGACATTTTATAACTCCATTATGTATACCAGAATTCAGAATTTTGCTTCATGCTCATCTCTGACTTCTTACATATAGATTAACGGTTTATCATATATAGAAATCCGATATATATTGAGTAAACTTCATAGACTCAATATACTATGAATTTCGTTATAAAATATAGAGACTATATATTTTTAGGTAATTATAAATTAATTACAGAATATACTATATTAAGATGGATATACGAAAAATTCAGATAACAGGAGGTTCTTCCTTTGTTATCTCTCTCCCAAAAGAATGGGTCAAACAGCAAAATCTTCATAAAAATGACTCGGTGGGACTTATTACTCAGACAAACGGAACACTTATCCTAACGCCCAACCTTGATTTTAATAACACACCACGTGCTACTGATTTTTTAATTGAGGATTATCCAGACTCTGAAATGTTTCTTCGTTCGTTGATTGGAGCGTATATCATGGGATCGACTACTATCCGCATAACTTCGAAGAATCGTATTCCTGAAAAAGTCAGATCAGTAGTTCGTGTGTTTACCCAGATGACAATAGGACAGGAAGTCGCTGAAGAGACAGATAAAGTAATAATTTTGAGTGATATCCTAAATCCCGCCGTAATGCCATTTGAAAAATCGGTCAAACGGATGTATATTATAGTTAAAGCTATGCATGAGGATGCAATGTCGGCCCTGGAAACCAAAGACCGCGAACTTGCAAACGATGTTCTCTCTCGTGATACTGATGTTGACAGACTTCATTGGCTGATTCACAGGCAATTCTCACTTATAATTACTACACCATCACTTGTCCGCAAAATGAATGTCGAGCCAATAACAGCGGCGTCATACTATCAGATATCAAGAATAATTGAACGTGTCGGAGATCATGCAGAAACGATATCCAAGCAGCTATAACCCTTATAGACCTGAACGCTGACAAGGCTCTTATTAATGAGATAATTCGGGTTGGAAAAGTATCAATTGCACTGTTTGTCCGTAGTATGAAAGCAGTTGATACAGATAACCTGACCGAGATAAACGCAATAATTAAGGCCGCTGATGATGCACGTGAGAAATACAATAAACTCTTTGTAATGACTCAAAAATCAACAGGCATTGAGGCAATTGCACTTACAACTATTATAAACAGTATGCACAGAATTTGTGAATACAGTTCTGATATTGCCGAAATTCTAATAAATCAAACAGTGAAAGTTATGACTTATTAATTAAAGCCAAGGTTTGACACTTTGAGTTTATACTTATATTTAAATTATCTATGATTGCGTTATTTTTTTAATTTAACCAAAAATAGAATATCGATTGATATTTTCTACCAAAAAAATGTAAAATCTCAATAAGGATAAATTAAGTCTATTTATTGGATCATACACATCTGATAATAGATTGATGAGTATATTAGTTCTCATTACATATACCAATAAAACCAAAATTGGTAAAAGAAAAAAATTTTCAAATAAATCTCAAGTTGTTAAAGTTGATTTTTTTATTATTCTAACAAAAAAGATAAATATACATGACAATTGTTCATCAGAACGATGAAATATCCGAAATAACTTGAAAATATTACCCAAATCCTATTAAAATCCTAAATAAAAGCAACCTTGCATTGATAGAACGATTATTGAATGAATGGATAAAACAACAAGATAAATAGTTTCGACAAATTGAAAAAATTATAGAAGATAAGTGAAACTATCAAGGTAGTAAGGAATTAAAAGTCAGTTGGTTAACAGAACTTTTTAAGCAAAATTTTCTGCCTTATGAAATCAGAAATAAAACTGATTTTTCAGGTGATCAAAAAAGTGTTTTCAAGATACATACTAACAAATCTTATTCATCAACTATTATCTCATTCCTGACGATATCAAACCCCAACTGATTTAAGTGGGATCTTCTCCATATACATTCATTCAACGAATTTTAAGGAATTTTTAAATAATCTCGTTTTGGATTAAAGTATTTTCCAGAAATTCTTGAGTTAATTTTTAATAGGGTGGAGCATTCAATAATAAAAAAGTCTCTTTCATGCGGGTATCCATCTATAGGCAATGGCTTTAGTGCGCTATCAATTATTATGAAAGAGAGGAAGAAAAAATGCGCACATCATCAATTAATTCAAAATCAATTATTTTCATTGCAGCCTTTGTTGCATTTCTTGCAACGTTCAATGAAACATACCTAAACGTTGCATTTCCGGCAATTATGAAATCATTTTCTATCGATATAGGAACAGTTCAATGGCTTGCAACAGCATATATGCTTGGTGCGGCTGTAATGGTGCCTGTATCGGCATTTTTATACCGCAATATAAAAACAAGAACACTGATTCATATTTCGTTAGGATTGCTAATAATCGGTAGTATAATTTGTGCTTTCTCACTCGATTTTGCAACTCTCCTTACAGGTAGAATTATTCAGTCGTTAGGTACAGGAATTCTGATACCTGTTGGTATGAATATCACCCTTGAAGCGGCACCGATCCGAAAACTTGGAGTCTATCTAGGGATTATGGCATCCATGATCGCCGTAGGTCCATCAGTAAGTATTATTGCATCCGGAGTTATTCTCAACTTCTTCAATTGGAATTATTTGTTCCTTGTATACGCCGGATTAGTATTATTATGCCTCATTTGTTCTGTATTTATGTTGAATAACATTGCAGAACTTACTCATCCGAAATTAGATATTTTATCCACAATTCTGATAAGTTTAACATTGATCGGAATACTTTATGGAATCTCCACATCATTTGGAGGAAATATTGTCTTTTCGCTTATTTCGGCAGCTATAGGAATAATTTGTCTTATTGCTTTTGTTCTTCGTCAGAATAAAATACCGACACCGCTTATTAACCTTCAGCCATTATCAGTCCGGCCATTTGCTGCAGGAGTTATCATTAATATGATTACTCTGATGATAATTTTTGCAATGAATATAATAATGCCACTTTATATGCAGAGTGCTCTTGGAGTCAGTGCATTTGCGGCTTCATTGGCCCTGTTTCCTGCAATTCTTATATCAGGAATGCTTTCACCATTTATCGGTAAATATTATGATAAACATGGTATCAAAATATTACTTCCATTTGGCTTTTTACTAATGGCATTATTTACTGTGCTTCTTGCAGTTCTGGTAAATACAGGCTCGCTGTTGGTTTTTGCGCTGTTATATGTACCTATTATCTGTGGACCAGCGTTTATCATGGGTCCGGTTCAAAGTTATGCCCTGTCCCATTTAACACCTGAAATGAATCCTCATGGGGTTGTTGCATTAAGTACTGGATTTCAGATTGCAGGCTGTATAGGTTCATCGCTATTTACAGGAGTCTACTCAGTATTTGCGGTGTCATCTTTAGAACTTGGTTTTATTGCATCAGCCGCTTTGGTGGTACTGTTTGCTATTATCGGATTTGTTATTTCATTATATCTTGCCAGTGTTTCATTACGCAAGCATTTAATCGTCGATACAACGACTTCAAAAGATTTGTCCATGATTAAGAATGCAGATATCCATTCAGTTATGCTGAAAGATGTTTACAGTGTACCTGCATCTGCAAATCTTTTGGATGCGATGAATTGTATGATTGAACACAGAACAAGTGGTATTCCGGTAATTTCAAAAGAGGGAAAGGCAGTAGGATTTATAGTAGATGGAGATATTATCAGATTTATGAGCGGTAAAGAGATCAGTACAACTACTTTTCCATCTATGTATCCACTTTGGTATAACCGTTCAACTTTGGATCAGAAGTTTACCGAACTTGCCAAGGTAAATGTCATGAATGTAGCCTCAACTAATGTAATTTCTGTGGATATTCACGATGATATCTCTACAATCTTTAATATTTTATCAGACAGCAGAATAAAGAAAATCCCGGTTTTAGATAATGGTATTGTTGTAGGAACAGTAAGTCGTTCTGATTTACTTAGAAAACTACTTGTTCACATCTGATTATTACTGAAATTTCCTTTTTTTTACTTTAGATTGCTTCTATGAGTTTAGACATACACAAGGGATTTCTGTCAATTGCAGAAACTCTGCCAAGACTCATCACTGAGCAATAAAGATTTGTTCTTAAATAGCACCAGAAATTGATTTTAGAGAATCACTGACACATAACACAATAACAGAGAAATGAGATTAACATAATAGTGAAAAACAAATGATGAAAAGATGTTTTATATTAAGACTTTATCTGTCCCTTCACTAACAGGCTCAATCATAGAGCATATAAATTAATGACTAATATAATCCGGTCAGTACCTTAAAGAAGTGCTTTTTCAAAAGAAATATAGTTGGATTTTTATTTCTACATAATTGTGACAAATATCATATTTGAAGATATTCCATTTCTGAGAAAACAGATTGTAAAGTATTCACCGAATACGTTAAAACCTATCCTTTAATGGTATAACAATATATCTCTAAAAATGTTAGTTTTTTCATGGATATCATCTCATTAACAGCTGGGTCAGGGGTTTCTGATTTTTATAAAAACAGATTGATAATACTATATCAGAGGATAACACCCAAAGATCATACATGCCCTTTACCAGTCCCAATATATATTGCAGCAGTAACTGAAAGTATCAGACATAAAAAGAACCCAACAGAAAATCCAAACACAGTAATTACTAACCCTGATACAAACGGTCCGGAAGCATGACCTATGTCCATAATCGAAGACAAAGTTCCAAGCGACGCTCCTAATTGATTTTTATCTGCAGTATTTGCTGCACAGACATTTGCAGCGACTGAGGTCAAAGACATTCCAATTCCAAAAACAATGCTGACAAAAAACAGAGATGTGATTTCGATTGTAAGAGTAACCGAACCAATTGCCACACCAGAAAGCACCATACCAACAACCATCTGTAGATATAATCTTCCCTTGTCTGCAAGTTTGCCAAAGTATGGTTTGGTCAGTGCAAGAACCAGAACCTGTATTCCGAAGATGACACCAACAAGCCAGGCGTCAATACCTTTTGTTAAAAGATAGACCGGCAGGAAAGTCTCAAATGCACCAAAGCAGAAGTATGTAATCATCTGTGCGATGGATGCTCTCCGCAGATTCTGGTTTTTTAGAAATTTACTGAGGCTTTTACTGAAATCAGTGATGTGTATTTTTGGAAGACTACTATAAGTTTTTTCTTTAAAAAACATCGTTAACATAAAAACTGGAATTCCAGCAAGAAATGCTGCTATATAGACAAACTGATATGAACTATTTCCTGGAAGAAAAGCAAAAAGCGTTAGAATTGCTCCACCAATCAAAGGAGCTAATGTTCTTCCAAAAAGCGTTGCAGAACTGTAGGTTCCAATCATCACACCTTTTTGGGATCCAAACTTTTCTGCGATAACTGCGGAGATAACAGGCGTTAACGTTGCAGTTGCTGTTCCATGGAAGAAACGGATTGGTATCAGCCAGAGCGGATTTGAAATAAACAGATACAACAATGGTGCCAAAACGATTACCAACGCCGCAATAATGAGAAGTCTGCGTCTTCCAAATTTATCTGAAAGGACACCAATAGGAAAACTAAACAAAATTCCTGCTATCGGTGATATTGCACAAATTATCCCAATAAACGTCTCATCCGCACCAAGCGATCCAGCATAAAGAGGAAGAACAGGATTTTTCGAGATTGATGTAGAAAATATTGCAAAGAACCCGATTATACAAAAATACCAGATAATTCTATTTGAGAAGATTTTGTCTTCGTTACTATCCATCTTCAGTTTTTCCTTACCATTAAAAGGTAAACTATTGATATTATGTTACATGCCAAATGTATATACTATCTTATATATGAAACACACCTTCTTTGATTTAACCATAAAAATAAGATGTTTCATGGTATACAAAATATTGTCAAAAAATAATAAAACAGTGTCAACTATTATTTAAAATGGTTCTAAAAAAATGATTTCTCCTTCAATTCTTCAAATACCTCGTAATTAATTATTATTTTTTGTATCAGAAACGACTATTCTTTCAAAAACCTCTTTGTTTCACTTCCACATATTCTGATGCCTCTATCAGGATCTCTTTGAATTTTTTATTTTTAATATACTTTGGTGGTTACCATTTTTCTTCTTCTTTCTTACATGCCTGACAAAAAAATCACAAAAAGATAGCGGACAATAAAAAAACAACAAGAGAAGCAAACATCCCATATTTTAGATAATAGGTACTCTTTGTCACTTTTACCTCTTCAAAATTTCTACATTTAAGAGGCAGTGCAGCAGATACAAGCAAAATAATATCTACAATCACAATGAAAGCCAAATATACAATTCCCCATCTGGAATATAAAAGGAGACTTGTCAACACACCAATAATACACATAGTAAAAGCAAAAAGCAAGGCAGGCTTCATCCCAAAAACAATAGGAAAGGTTTTTGCCCCTGCTACTTCATCCCCAGGCATATCTTCAACATCTTTTATTATTTCACGTGCAATCATCGCAAAAAATGTAGCACATGCTATTGGAAACGTCAATAAAACTCCATCTAAACCGGAAAGTGCCCCGCCAAAAAGAAATATACTTGCCGAAAGGTAAGATACCGTTATATTTCCAAAAATTGGAGTTTGTTTTAACATTATTGCATATAACCAGAGAATAATACTATTAACCACTGAAATAATCAGAAGCATAGACGTCCCTGATATCAAAAAATACCCGACAGATATCAAATTGCCAAGAACAAACATAAATAACGCATAATAAAAGGCATTCTTAACACTAATTCTTCCGGATGGAATTGGCCTTTCAGGCCTGTTAACTGCATCTATTGCGGCATCATAATAGTCATTAATTACATTCCCTGCTCCAGTAATTAAAAACACAATGAAAAAAACAAATAAAACACTAATAGGCAAAGATCCTGTCGCTATAATAACTGCAAGGATACCGGCAAGTCCTGCTACAACTGCATTAACCGGCCTTATTATCTCAAAATATGGATGCCCTGTCATATCATCAATTTCATCTATCCTGTTAAAACAGAAATTTACGGACGTGGGGGGATTTGAACCCCCGATGTTCAGCTTAGGAGGCTGACGCCATATCCAGGCTTGGCCACACGCCCTGCCTTATTTAATCATACAGGCGAAGGTATAAGTTTATCGAACACGACTCATGCGTAATGGATCTGATATCTGTCACAGAAGGACAGACCACAATACTTGCGCCTGTTCACGACGAAAATTCCCCTTTTCCCCCGGGAACAGCGCCGGTCTTCTACAATCCGCGAATGGCATTAAACCGTGATGCCACAGTCCTTACAACCTCAATTCTAAAACCCGATTCATATCTTGATGCAATGGGTGCTACTGGTCTTCGTGGATGCAGAGTCGGTTATGAGTCAAATATATCGGTGACAATTAATGATAGGGATATAGATGCTGTCAATCTCATTAGAACCAATGTTTCAAACCTGAATCTCAATGCTGAAGTCACGTGCCGGGACGCAAACGCTCTGATGCACGAGAGAAGATTTGGATTTGTTGATCTTGATCCTTTCGGAACACCGGCACCATTTTTAGATTCTGCTCTTTGTAGTGCAGGTAAATACCTTGGTGTCACGGCAACCGATACGGCACCTCTATGTGGCGCACATCTAAAAGCAGGAATAAGACGATATATGGCGCGGCCACTTAATACAGAATACCATACGGAAGTTGCCCTTAGAATTCTTCTTGGATATATTACAAGACGGGCAGCAATGTATGACAGGGCAGTTGAACCACTCTTCTGTTTTGCAAGAGAACATTTCATTCGATTACATCTCAGATTAAAAAACAGTGCAGGAGCATCGGATAGATCTATAGACAGACTTGGATACATTTACAATTGTCCATCATGTCCATATCGCGAAGAAGAATCTTCTTTTTTCCCGTCACCTAAAACATGCCCCGTCTGTGGAAAAAAAATGAAAACTGGTGGCCCCATATGGACTGGTTCAATTCAGGATTCAAACTTCATGGAAACCGCATGTGATATGATACCAACCCTTAATCTTGAAAAAAATGATGCCCTGCTAAAAATTCTGACAACATGCCGTGTTGAACTTCCATCATCATTTTACTATAACTACCACCAGGTTGCAAAATATTATAAGTGTTCTCCAGGACCAATAGAAGCCGTGATAAACACTTTGCAAGAAAACGGATACGATGCCTCCCGCGTTCACTACTCTGGATATGGACTTAAAACCAATGCACCTCTTGAAGAAATAAAAATGGCATTAAAGCCACAATAATCTTTTTTATCTTTCAATGATAATCTGGACAATATCCTTGTCAAGAATCCTATGAGCGATACCAACACGCTGGGCTTCATGCTTAACTGATGATCCCCATATACGTGCATACCTGAACTTATCAACGAAATCACGGTGAAGTTTTCTACAGATATCTTCAACAGTTGATCCAACTCTCATAATGAGAGGTTCGTCAAGATCAGCAGGACCACTTTGAGGTTTTAAATAGATTCTGATAAATCCAAGTTTATCATAGATATCATCTTTTAGTCCCTCAACATTATGTCCGGTAGCAGCGGAAATCAGAATTGGTTTTTCCTCAAACTTTTCAGTGTAATCAGCAACAATCCGATTTCTCTCATCTTCTTCAATAAGATCGACCTTATTGACAACAAATATTGCCGGAACATATACCCTGCTACCCATCATTGCATCAATAAGATCATCCTGAGTTGCATTACCACGAATAAGAATATCAGCGCTTGCAATCCGGTTTTCGGTAAGAATTGATCTTACTTCTTCAATATCAAGGTCAAGTGTTCCAACTGCGTTTAACCTTACACCTCCTCTTGAAGTCTTTTTAATCGTGATATCTGGTTTTGGGACATTAATTCTTATACCTGCATCATATAATTCATGGAGCAGGACATCTACGTGTCTTTCATTGAAGACATCCACTAACAGGACAATCATATCCGCAGTTCTGACTACAGCAATGACTTCTTTCCCACGTCCCTTTCCCATTGCAGCACCTGCAATAAGTCCAGGAATATCAAGAAGCTGAATTTTTGCCCCTTTATGTTCAAGGGCACCTGGAACTACTGTAAGTGTTGTAAAAGCATATGCGCCTGTCTCACTTTCAGTTCCTGTGAGTTTATTGAGCAGAGTTGACTTACCAGTGGACGGAAAACCTACAAGCACAACAGTTGCATCTCCGGATTTCTTTACAGAATATCCATCGCCACCACCGCCGGCTTTCATCGCCCGGTTGACCGCATCTTCTTTAATTTTAGCAAGTTTTGCTTTTAGGCGGCCAATGTGCTTTGAGGTGGCTTTATTGTAAACCGTTCTCTGGATCTCGTCTTCAATCTCTTTGATCTGATCCTCTAATCCGGGCATGTATCCTTATTAGTATGCGCAATAAAGGGATAAATTTATGTCAAAGATCTGAATTTATCTTCGATTAGTATATATCCGGTAAGTGTGAAGTTATATTGGATCTGCTGATATAGTGTAGATGGTCAATCATGTGGGACTCTCACTCCTTCGACTGGGGTTCAAATCCCCATATCAGCATCTTTTTTTAATCTAATTCAGTATCTTTACAATGAATTAATTTATACGCCTCAAACCCATACCTCTCAAAAATCTCCGCTGCTCCCTCAAAATCTTTCTCAACATGCCGCATGATTCTATCATTAAACAAAAAATCATTGGGATCTTTAACCGCTATCATTACATCCGGGTGTTTAATCGCGACTCCTGATATATTGTGATGAGCATACCAGTGTACTTTACTTTGATTATCAAGCGAATCTTCTATTAGCACAAATACTTCAGACGGACAACGATCAACACCTACATCAATCGAGTCAGCAATTCGAAAAATTGCAGCAAGAAGAGAAGTTCTGATTTCAGGATTTTCATCAATAATTCTTTTTAGATCTGAAGTTGTATCATGAAAAAGAATGATATCCATAAGACAATTCATTTCATCAGGGTGAATAAACCCTGATATTGTGTTATCAGATCTTATCATCTGACAGGACATTTTTGGATGAATAGACCGGCAGGTAATAGTTTTTGGATGAAGATATCCGATATCATGCAACCATGCAGCAAGATATAAAATATATGCCTCTTTTTCATTTATAACAAAACCAGGAATCCTGACAAGTTCATTAATATTTCGGATAATATTTTGGGAATGAATTTTTCCATGTGATTGATAAACCGGTAGTCCACGCGGGATAAAATTGAGCATTCCACTTGCATATTCACCTGCGGCAATAATTCCTGATAAAAGAATATCATCAGATAACAATGAATAGATCTGGTCTTTCATCATCTACCCACATTATACTTTCTCTGATGTTTCCTAAGAGAAGTTTCCATATCAGGGGAATTAAGCAGATCGTGCTCAAACCGAAGTGGATCACTTATTGCAACTGACATTATGACATCAATACCACAATCAAATAAAACATCAGGAATAAGTTCTGCACTTGAACCATAAATGACCTTCAACCTTGCATTTTCGGCATATCCCAGCACCTCTTCAAAAGTACCGTTTACAAGAGTTGACCCGGTAATAATTGCAACATCAGCATTTGCGAGTACTTCCTGATTCTCGTCTGACGGATGAACATCTATTCCCAAAGGACCAGATATAATCTCTTCACCAATTATCGTTGTCTTAAAAGACGACGGGAGTCTTTGATCTGTTACATGAAGCTCTCTGCATCTTCCAGAATAACTCTTGACAATTCCTCCATAACCAACAATTACAAGATTATCATCTGGCCTTATCATCTCCTTTACGTCTACTTCAGTAGTATACCCTTTATTTTTCAGATAATCATCAGTAAGAAATGGTTGAGAGAGTGCATTTAAGGTTGCAAGTGCGATAGATCGCCGGTTTATACTGATTTCATGAATATTTAATGCTACAAAGGAGAAAAGTGAAGAACCTACATTTTCCTTCAAAAATGAAGTATCCTGCATTGTTTCTTTAGTTCCATACAAGGGATTATTATCCTGAAAACTCATGGCTATCCCACAGCAGCCAAAAGTTCCAATAACTGCATTCCATCCATGATTGATACCAAAATATTTTATCTCAGGGATTGGCAGGTTATCCAATCTATATTCGTTCAATAATTTTTGATATCCAATCTCGAGAATTTGACTATTATTTACATTCAAGTTTATCCCAACAGGGTTAACTTTTGTATTCAATTCAGTAAATATATTTTCTGAATTAAACCATCATCTTTTTTAATTAACAGACAAACTGATAGTAATGATAAAAATAAATGATATCGACTGGAATGAAGCATGGAATAGTACTCATGAAGAAGATAAGAATTTTATAAAGTGTATTGACCGGTGGGCTGATATTTCAAGATGCAGGAGGTTTGATAATGCTGTCAAATCTGACAACTATGCCGGATCACAGGAGAGAATTAAAGCTATGAATATAACAACAGATTCACGTGTTCTTGATGTAGGCGCAGGACCTGGAACACTTGCAATACCGCTCTCAAGAATTGTTAAACACGTGACAGCAGTTGAGCCTTCACCGGGTATGATAACCTGTCTTAAAGATAATATCTCAGAATTTGGTATAAAAAATATTGATGTTATCGAAAAGATGTGGGAAGATGTAAAAAATTCGGATCTAACCACTCCATATGACATAGTTTTTGCCTCATATTCTCTTGGTGTGAGTGATTTAAGATCTGCACTTGATAAACTCAACAAGGTGTCAAGTAGGTTTGTCTATATCTTCTGGTTTGCGGATATGGAATCTCCCTGGAGACATAACTATAGAGATATCTGGGAGAAACTATTTGGAGTTTCAGCAAGAGACGGACGCCAACCTAATATCATCTATAACCTTCTCACCCAAATGGGAATTTATGCCAATGTAGAAATAACTAAAGAAGAACGATGCTTAAAATTTACAGATCTTAATGCAGCGGTTGAAGATCAGGCAGAAGGACTTAAATTGACTACAGATGAACAGATTATAACATTAAGAGATTTCTTAAAAACCCGGTTAGAGAGAGAGGGAGAATTTCTTGTATTGAAAAGGAATTCTAGTCAATCTAAAATTTGGTGGGAAAAAGAGATATAATTTTTAAAAATGGATGAATTAAAAAGATAAAAAGTATTAAACTCCAAGCAGCCTTACTAATAATGCTTTCTGCACATGTAACCGGTTTTCTGCCTGATCAAAAACCACACTTTTCTCTCCGTCAATTACCTCATCAGTAATTTCATATCCTCGATGAGCAGGCAGACAGTGCATAACTATCGCTGTTGGTCTTGCCTTTTCTACTAATTCTTTAGTTACCTGATAAGGCATGAAAATAGAGCACCTCTCTTCCTCTTCTTCTTCATGTCCCATCGATACCCAGGTATCAGTCATGATAACATCAGCATTATCAACAGCGACCATTGGATCATCTGAAATTGTTATCTTTCCGCCAAGTGAAAGTGCTCTTTTTTCGATCTCCTCTGGCGGACGGTATTTTTCAGGACATGCAATTGAGATCTCCATACCTGTCATTGCTGAACTTAAGATAAGCGAATTGCAGACATTATTTCCATCTCCTATCCAGGCAATCTTAACATTTTCTATTCTGTGAAGATGCTCTTCTATAGTTAAAATATCTGCAAGAATCTGACATGGATGTTCTATATCCGAAAGCCCGTTAATTATCGGAACATCGGCATTTTTTGACATCTCAAACAGTGTTTCATGATCGTTGGCTCTAATCATTATTGCAGATACAAACCGAGACATTACCCTTGCTGTATCCGGGACAGCTTCTCCACGGCCAAGCTGCATATCTTTTGAGTTGATGAAAAGGGCATGACCACCAAGTTCATACATCCCAACTTCAAATGAAAGTCTTGTCCTTGTAGAGGACTTTTCAAAGATCATTCCAAGAGTCTTTTTAGAGAGTATTGGTGTGAAAACTCCGGATTTTCGTTCAGCTTTTAACTGTCTTGCAAGTCCGATAAGGTCTACAAGTTCATCACGTGATATATCAAGAATCGAAAGAAAATCCTTCTTCATTTGTTTCTAATCCCCTGCATATGATTTATTCTTTTATTTAATACAGCCTGGGTTCCAATATCTTTTCTGTACCTTACAGCGCCTGAAACCCTTTTACATGCCTCTTCTGCATTCTTTTCTGCTTCTTCAAGTGTCTTACCAAGGCCCACATATGCCATCGTCCTCGATGACTGTGTAATCAGTTTATCACCATCTTTTACAACACTTGCATAATATAGCCGGGTATTTGGTAATGATGACGGAACTGGAAGCGTTTTACCGGTTTGTGGATTGTCAGGATATCCTTCAGGGACAAGATATTTACAGACTGTTGCAATTTTTTTAAACTCAATTTTAATATTATCAAGTTTTCCTAATGAAATTGCCTTCATTATTTCAAAAAGATCAGTTTCAAGAAGAGAAAGCACATTCATAGCTTCAGGATCGCCAAATCTTGCATTAAATTCAATAACAACAGGACCATTTACTGTATTCATAAATTGACCATATAAAATTCCTGAAAATGGCATTCCCTCGTTTCGAAGAGCATCAATAGTCTGTTGCATGATAGAAAATGCACGATTATAGTCATCAGTTGAGACAAAAGGAAGAAAATGATCAGGCATAGTATATGAACCCATTCCACCTGTATTTGGGCCTACATCGCCCTCAAATGCTCGCTTATGATCCTGAACAAGAGGCATTGGTACTAAATGAACACCATCTGAAAACGCCATAAGAGTAAATTCTTCTCCAATAAGGCATTCTTCTATTACTATTCCCCCGGTGAGTTTTTTTACGTATTCACAAGCTGATTCTTTATCAAGATGCTCACCCATAATACGAACACCCTTTCCTCCGGTGAGACCAACAGGTTTCAAGGCATAATTATGAGAATTTGCCAGGATAAAATCAGCAGCTTCATTTCCATTTGAAAAAATATGATATTCTGGGAGACCTTTAATATTGTGACGTTTCATTAGTTCACGACAAAATGCCTTATCAGTCTCTATTTGTGCTGCATTCTTACAGGGACCTGTGCATATGATACCATTATCAGTCAGTACATCAACAAGACCAGCACCTAATGGAGCTTCAGGTCCAATAAATGCATATTTTATCTCATTTTTTTTACAAAACGCAAGAATTGTTTTTGAATCTGTTTCAGGATTAATTAGCAGATCTGCTGAAAGATCAGCAATTCCAGGATTCTTTTTTCCCATTACTGAGAATAATGTAACATTATCATTTCTTTTTAGAGTCGATGCTATTGCATGTTCTCTTCCACTACTGCCTACCACAAGAATATTCATTTTTTTTAGGTCTCCAGATTTCCCCTTTAATCTTCTCCCTTAAGCCAGTCCTGTTTTGAAAATAAATAGAGTATTCTTGTTGATCTTACAACACTTTAATAATATTGTTAAAAAAATCAGTGAATCAGTTTGCCTTTTATCGAGGCTTTAACTTTTGGATCTATGTTCGCAGCTCTCTGAAAAAATACAGTTGCTTCACGTTTAAGACCTGCATTATCTAAAATTAACCCTTTGTTTAAAAGAGCACCAACATGATCTGGTGAAAGACGAAGTGTTTTCTCATAGCAAACAAGCGCTTCTTTCTGCCTTACAAGATCTGCATAAATCAGACCCATCTGGTACCATGCAGAGAAGTATGAAGGATCTATCTGTGTTGCTTTTGTAAAAGCCTGAAGTGCCTCATAATACTGACCTTGAGCGCGCAAAATCTTTCCACGGTTAAAATGCGCTTTCAGATGGAACTTATTCAATTCAACAACTCTTGAATAACATTCCATTGCCTCATCAAAACGTTTTGCCTTGTGAAAAATTAGTCCCCGATTAAACCATGCTTCGATATTATCTGGATTTTCTTCAATTGCCTGATCATAATACTCAAGGGCATCAGAGTGACGCTGCATTTTATGGAAACAGATTGCCCGATTTCGGTTTGCATCAGCATGATTTGGATCAAGCTTTAAGGTATTCTCATAACATTGAAGGGCTTCATCATATTTTCCAAGTTTATGAAAACATAATCCTCGAAGAGACCATGTATCTGCATTCCACTTATCAAGAAGTAAAGCTTTTTTCGTTGAATCAAGGGCATCCTGAATCCGGCCAAGCTTTAGATATATTTCAGCTTTTGCAAGAACAGCGTTTATCTCTTTTGGACTTATCTCAATCAGTTTTGTTGCACTCTGGAGAGCCTCCTGATACCTGTCCATCTTATTGAAAGTTCTTATTTTGTAAAGCCATGCTGAAAGATTATTCCGTTCAAGTTCAAGCACGCGGTCAAAACAACTCATTCCATCAAGATACTGCTTTAATTCAAAATAACAGATTCCCTTATTGAGCCATCCGGTAAGATCCCGGTCATTATATCTGACAACAGTGTCAAATGCTGCAACAGCCTCTTTGTAGTGTTTATTGTTCTTTTCCGCATGACCCAAAAACATCCATGCAGAAATTTCCTTATTATCAAGCTCGACAACTTTTTTAAAGCATTTTACAGCATCATCTATACGATTCAGGTTGTAAAAACAATATCCACGATATAGCCAAGCCTTTACCTGATCCTTATTAATTTCAATTACATGGTTAAAGGAGTCAATCGCCGCACTGTACTCTTTCCGATTATACTGAATAAATCCTTTATACAGCCATGCCTGTTCCTGTCTATCATTAACTTCAAGTGTTTTTTCAAGAAATGGGTATGCTTTATCAAATTCTTTTGCCTGGATAAGATTAAGAGCTGTTACATAACAGACATTACATAAATCTGATTCAGACAGAAAAACTTCAGGATCTGTAACAGTTGAAACATCTGTATCAAGCGCTTCAATGTCAATCCTTTCAATCTCCTCTTCAGGTATCGGAGTTAAAGAGATTGCACCTACAGACAAGACATCTTCAGAGATATAAAGCCCGTCTCCACTACTTTCAGTATCTTCAGTATCAACACTGTGTTTATCTTCGCCTGGATCAGTTTCATCAGGATCCTCTGAAGAATAACTGTCCTGATACGGGATTGAAACTGGTTTTGATGAGGGAAGTTCGGGATCTACATTTTCACCCTTTAAATCAGAAATTTTTTCTGTGGAAGGTTCAGAAACTGGTGTCCCGGATTCAGTTTTTTGACCGGGCGCTTCATCTAATATTGAAGATTCGTCTGGTTGATGGAACGAGGATACATCACGAAGAAGAAATGAGAGGAACTCCTGATACTCTTTTGGGCTTATTTCCCCTTTTGCAAACCGTATTTGCAGTATTTTTATAGGATCCTCTTCAACCATCAGACACCTTGCTAATATATCAGTTTGCTCCCGGACTGATAATATTACCCATTTTAGAATCAGTATTATTATCAGGTAACTTTTTTATAGAAGATTTTTCATTCAAAATAAGATTATAGGCACGCTTCTGACGATTCCATTTGACCCGGACGCTGTCAAACTGAAGGAGGGTCCCATAGACACAATCTTCCAAGATTCTAAATTCATTATTTGACACAAAATCTGGACGAATTATAAAAACCGGTTCCTTACATGTTCCATCACAAATTTTGTAGATATGATTTTTTGAATCTCCAATATCAGTAGAAAGTTTTACTCCAACAACTGAGATATAACTCTCAATATGTCTATTTAATTGAGAATGACGCGATAATCGGGTTTTTTTAGGGATTTTATAGGCTTTTTCTTCTTCTGGTTTTACTGAGAGGACAATATATGAACACTTTATGTCAGTATTCAGATATCGATAGCCATCATAACAATTAGAAAGAGCCTCCATTAATCCTGAGGGCCTTATCGATTGAGTCTGCCAGAAAGTCCAGCATTCAGTATTATGACACCTTGATCCCCATGGATATCTACACGGTCCCAATAAATATAGGCCTCTTCCAATTAACTCACTCTGAAGCTCCCGGAGTTTTGTTGCGTGACGAAGTTCTGCCGGCTCAGTGATTACAATAATACCATCGTCAGTCAATTTTTTGGCAAATCTCATTATCAAATCTGCCTTTTCTTTAATTGACAGGGATTGCAGTTCCGCAAGCACATTCTGAGCAGTCAAAAGAGAAATCTCCTCGATATCTATCTTCTCATCAGAAGTAAGATCTGCCTCTATCGGAGGGTTTACTTTAACATCAGAAAAATCTTTTGCAAATTCGTTAACAAGAAAATTATATGCAAGAATGTGCTCTTTTGATCTTTCAATAGCACTAATCTCAATTGGCATTTCAGGTCTTTTCTGCTTTAGCATTAAAGCTGCCAGTGGAACAACCCCTGGGCCTGATCCCAAATCCAAAAGTTTTATGGATTTGGGAAGACGGTTATCTTCATCTAATTTTTCAAACAGACGATAAGCCTGAATAAGATAACCCGGAAATTGATACCCAAGGTATGCATAGATATCATATATTCGTCCATATTTTGCAGAAGGTGTCTTCTTCCAGTATCCTGCTTTTTGAGCAAGAACAGTCTGACGAAGTTTTTCCAAAAAATCTGACTGTGAAATTTCATGCCCGGTTCGGTTTTTTATATATATGGCAATCAATTCTTCAATTTTTTTGGGAATTGTATTCAAAGAAAGATTGATCTCATTTTTTTTCGGAACACGTTTTACTGGATCTTTCCGAATAAGTTTTTCTTTACGCATTCCCCGACCAAAAACTATAGATTTTTTCATAAATAAAAAACAGTATGCGAGGGAAGGGATTTGAACCCTCGAACTCCTGCGAGACAGGACTCTGAATCCTGCTCCTTTGACCTGGCTCGGATACCCTCGCGCCTAAACAAATAAGTTTCGTTTTGTATTAACCTTTACGGTATAAGAAAATAAAATTATTTAGATTCTCGACTCTTCCTAATTTCATTCTCACGAAGTTCTGCACGCTTAATTTTTCCTGAGATAGTCTTTGGCAGTTCTTTTACAAATTCAATAATACGTGGATATTTATATGGTGCAGTTACTCGTTTCACATACTTTTGAATTTCTCTTACAAGTTGATCTGATGGTTCATAACCTTCACGAAGAACAATAAATGCCTTTACCACCATTCCTCTTATTGGATCTGGTGAACCTACAACCGCTGATTCCTGTACAGCCTGATGTTCTAAAAGAGCGCTTTCAACTTCAAATGGACCAATCCGGTAACCTGAACTTTTGATAATATCATCATTTCGCCCAACAAACCAGAAATATCCATCAGAATCTTCAAAAGCTTTATCTCCGGTATAATAATAGTTATTTTGAAAAGATTCTGCATTTGCTTCATCATTGCCGATATACTCTGCAACAAGTCCAACTGGCCTTGGATCTAAACCAATCGCTATTCTTCCTTCAAGACCCTGTTCTACAGGATTTCCATCATCATCATGAAGCTCTATGTGCCAGCCAGGCATTGGCCGCCCCATAGATCCGGGTTTATGATCTATACATGGAAAAGTTGCAATACAACAACAGGTTTCACTCTGACCATATCCTTCATAAATGTGAAGTCCGGTTCCCTGTTCCCATATACTATTAACTTCTGGATTTAATGGTTCACCGGCAGAACAACAATGGCGCAGTGATTTTAAATCATACTTAGCAAGGTCTGCAATAATTAGCATCCTATAGATTGTCGGGGGGCAGCAAAAGGTAGTAATCTCATATTTTTCTATTAAAGGAAGAAGCTCTGTTGCATTAAATTTACCTCTTACATCATAAACCATGATACAGGCTCCAACAATCCACTGCCCAAATATCTTTCCCCACCCACATTTGGCCCAACCAGTATCTGATGATGTAAAATGAAGATCATTTGGAGAGAGATCCTGCCAAAGCTTTGCTGTCACAATGTGTCCAAGTGGATAATCATGAGTATGCATAGCCATCTTTGGCTCACCTGTTGTCCCGGATGTGAAGTATATTAACATCGGATCTTTGGAATGAGTTTTCCTTGAATCTGGAAGACTTACACGTGTTCTTGATACCCGGGCAGGATAATCAAGTTCATATCTGTAACTTATCCAGTTTGGAAGTTCACCATCAATGAGCATCCTCTGTGTTAATGTAGGACAAAATCTGCAAATTTTTTCTACCTTTTCAGCATTTTCAACATCAGTAATAATCATCTTGAATTTGCCGATATTAATTCGATATTGCAGATCTTTTGGCGTAAGCATCGTAGGTGACGGACAAAACACTGCTCCAAGTTTTGTTAATGCAATGACAAATATCCACCACTCAGGAACCCGGTGAAGCATTAGAATTACTCTGTCACCTTTCTTAATTCCATATTTCAGGAGAATATTTGCTGCTTCGACAGATAGATTACGAAAATCTCTAAATGTATATTTCTTTTCTTCTCCTGCCTGATTTACCCAGATCATGGCAAGTTTATTTCTATCGGTCTCTGCCCATCGATCAACAGTATCAAAACCAAAATTATAATACTCAGGGACTTCAATCTTAAAAGTTTTATAAAACTCTTCATATGAATCCATTTGATGCCCGGTTTGAATTGTCATATCCTAATATTATGTGTGCCGGGCAGGCATAATATACTATCAGAACAAGAAGCAATTTCGCGCTCTCTCAAACATCTAATTTTGATAAAAGGTGATAATTATTATTCTGTCACGCAATTTAATATCATAAAACTTGTATTCCCGCGTTTATATACAAAAATTTTAGCAATAAACAATTTTATTTTTGATTTTTACATTCATTTTTTTTAAAGCCAGTATATAAATTGATTAATTCTCTTTTACATACCAACATTCAAAAACGATTAAATTACACATTTTTACCATTAGTATTATGACATGAAAGATCCCATCATATCAGGAATGGATGACAAAAAATATGAAACCCTGAAGGTCGAAAATATAGTTGCTTCAGGTGCAATTGCTGATTCAATAGATCTTGACCTTATTTCGGAAAATATTCCTAACTGCGAGTTAAACACTAAACGCTTTCCTGGAGCAGTCTATAGGATTGAAAAACCGAAAATTGCATCATTAATCTTTTCATCTGGAAAAGTTGTCCTGACAGGAATTAGGGATGCATCATCTCTTGAGGAAGGTCTCAAACTTATCATTGACAAGATGAGAGATGTTGGTGTTGCATGTTATGATGAACCACGTGTTGCAGTAACAAACATTGTCTGTTCTTATGATATTGGCAATAAAATTAATCTAAACAAAGTAGTTATGACCTTAAATCTTGAAAATATTGAGTACGAACCTGAACAGTTCCCAGGTCTTGTCTACCGTATTGCTGATCCAAAAATTGTAGCCCTTCTATTCTCATCTGGTAAAATTATCCTTACTGGTGGGAAAAATATTGAAGATATCAAGCGTGGCCTTGTCTTCCTTGAACAGAAGATTGGCAGCATAATGTAATAGTGTTATTAGAGCAATTTGTGGAATTATATTTTTTTCCCTTTTTTCTTTTAGTATGAAAAGAAGTGCAGATATATTTTGAGAACAAACAATATTTCATGTGTATTGCAGTCCCTGGTGAAATTATTGAAATTAAGGATGGAAATCTTGCAAGAGTAGATTTTGGAGGTCTTGAACAAGAGATCAGAATTGATCTTGTAGATGTTGTACCTGGTGATTTTGTACTTGTTCATGTAGGATTTGCAATTCAAAAATTAAACCGTGATGAAGCTCTTGAGACAAGAGAAATTTTTAAACAATGTTATGATGCAATGGACAAAAGCCTTGCTCAATAACTTTTTTGAGTTTTTTTGTTAGTAGTAAACAATACCATCATCAAGAGAACTAACATTCTCAAATGAATTACATCCCTGCTTTGAACAGATATTTAGATCTGGAATTGTTATTCCAAAAGTATGTGACGGAAACCAGTAAAGACCTTCACCATATATTTTATTAACATCATAAGTCTTCAGGTATGCATCTGTATAATTCATTTGAGATATTGTCACTTCTGAAAAATTTAACGAATAAAGAAGATCTTCTTTAGCCTCATTTTCTCCAAAAAAAAGCATGATAACCCTTTCTGGCTCATCTACTTCATAATTGACATGAATATCAGCATACCCGTCAAGTAATTCTATATCTACTGAACTGATATTGATTATATTTCTATCAGAACAAACCGGTTGAATTATTATAAGAAGAAAAAAAGACAGATAAAGTAACTTTTCGGATGTTCTGTACATCATTAATATTTTGAGAGAGATGATTAAATATCTTCGGAGAAAAATTCAGCCATCCCTATTTTGCTGTAAGAATTATTTCAATCGAAGACACGTTTGTTTTCCCGGATTCTGTATCAACAAGCTCAGTGCCTGTCGTAATTGATCGTTTCTCTACATCATGTAGAAATCTATTAAGCGCAATTTCAATTGTATCAACAGCTCTAGATATTGCTCTTCCACGCGCTTTTACTGATACTTCGGATGCTCCATTATTAAATTGAGTCACAACCGCGAGAACATAGTTCATAACCGGTTTATTCCCAACAAAAATTATGTTATCCTCATCCATACATATATCCTATAGATAACCCCTGTCATGAATTACTTCTGCATTTAATACAGAAGCACCTGCGGCCCCTCTGATGGTATTATGACCACTACATGTATATCTTATCTGTGGACGAACTCTACCAACAGTAACAGTCATTCCACCACCCTTTAATCGATCAAGACGAGGCTGAGGTCTGTCAACCTGATCCATATATTCAATGGACTTTTCAGGCAGGGTTGGGAGATCACTTATCGGACAGCGCCAAGACTTAAAGGCTTCCTGTACCTTTTCTGCACTTTCCTTTATATCAATCCATACTGACATCGTATGAGCATCAATAATTGGTATCCGGTTACAACTGGCACTAACTGTAAATGGTGCAGTAATAATCTCTGCTCCGTCAAAAGTTCCCATTATCTTTGCAGTCTCTCTTTCCATCTTTTCTTCTTCATTTCCAATATATGGAATTACATTATCAAAGATTGACATTGCAGCGACCCCCTCAAAGCCTGCACCAGAAATTGCCTGCATGGTTGCAACTCGAATATCAGAATAAGTAAACTTTCTTAATGGCGCAAGACTGGTTGAAAGCATTATTGTCGAACAGTTCGGATTAGTAACAATAAATCCGTCAATTCCTGAATCACGCTGAATATCTATAAGCCCAAGATGATCTGAATTGACTTCGGGAATTACTAATGGGACATTTTTTTCCATCCGGTAACATGACGCATTACTACAGACACCAATTCCTGCTTTTGCACATTGCATCTCAATATCACTGGCAAGATCAGCAGGAAGCGCAGAGAATACAAGTTCAACGGATTTCAGGTTCTCTATTGTAGTATCTGTTACCACAATATCTCCTGCGCTCTCTGGAAATGGTACATCAAGGCGCCAGTTCACTGCATCGCGGTATTTCTTTCCGGCACTTCGCTTGGATGCTGTAAGAACTGACAGGTTAAAATCCGGATGACTGGCAAGGAGCTGGACAAATCGTTGACCAACAGCTCCTGTAGCTCCCAGAACTCCAACACGTATCATACTGGTAGTTTAGGTAAGCTCAGTATTAAAAAATGAAGGTTTTAATCCATGGATATGGCTTCAGATGGACAGACATCCACACAACTTCCACAGTCTACACAGAGATCTGCATTTACTACTGCTTTTGAATCTCCATTAATCGTAATTGAGGATGCCGGGCATTCATCAACACAGGTCTCGCATCCAGTACATACTTCAACATTTACAACTGCTGTCATTATACTCATCACTCTTTTGTGTTTATCTTAAAAAATAGATTTCGACAGATTACTGTTTTAAAACATCTGTCATATCATAGATTGCCGGAGTTTTACCAGCAACCCAGCAGGCCGCTTTTACTGCACCTTCAGCAAATACAGCCCTGTCATATGCCCTGTGACTTAAAGTGATGGTCTCATAATTGCCGGCAAACATTACCTCATGATCTCCAACAATATCACCACCACGAACAACATGGACGCCAATTTCGCTTCCACGTTCCATCATCCCTTTTCTACCATAAACCTCTTCTTTTGGACCTGTCTCTTCCTGAAGAATTTTCAGAATGGTTTTTGCGGTTCCACTTGGCGCATCTTTTTTGTATCTGTGATGTGCCTCGGTTAACTCAATATCATAATCAGAAAGTCTCTTTGCAGCTTCTCTTATAAGTGCCCAGAAGGTATTCATTCCTATTGAAAAATTCGTAGTAATTACAGCCGGAACATGCCCTTCCTTAATTGCAGAATGAATTATCGTTTTCTGTTCTTCATTTATCCCGGTAGTCCCAAGAATTATCGCAACACCTGCTCTTGCGGCAATTGGAACATTTACAACAGATGCAACAGGAGCGGTAAAATCTATCATAACATCGGCCTTATTTTTAGCAAGGAATTCTGAAAGCTTTTCTGAAGTTACAACAGGAACACCAAAAAAGGTTCCTTCCCTGACATCTATTCCACCAATAAGAGAGAGCTCCGGATTTTTGGTAACAATTTCACCTATCATTGTTCCCATTCTACCAAAAGCTCCACAAATTACAACTTTAATCATATTTACTCAGAACACTTCTTAACTTTTCAGTAGTTTCATCTGATGCTTCATCAAGTGGAAGCCGCAGAGGGCCGGCTGCAAATCCTTTAATATCCAGTGCCTTTTTGACTGGAATTGGATTACTCTCAATAAACATCGCGCGACATAATGGAGCAATCTCATAATGAATTCTTCTTGCAGTTTCAAAGTCACCGTTTTTTTGAGCTTCATACATTGCTATCATCGGTCTTGGTAAAATGTTTGCAACTACAGAGATGATACCAACACATCCAATGCTTAAAAGAGGAAGAGTAAGCCCATCATCACCAGATATAACTGAAAAATCTTCATCAACTGTCAATTCTAGGATTTGAGAGATCTGGTTGACATCTCCACTTGCTTCTTTTATTCCAACAATATTTGGATTTCCTGCAAGTTCTGCCACAAGATCAGGGGCAAGGTTTTGTCCTGTACGACCAGGGACATTATACATGACAACCGGAATATCAAGATCTGCAAGCGCTGAATAATGCTTTATTAGTCCTGCCCGATTTGGTTTGTTATAATACGGGCTGATGGCAAGGATACCGTCTGCCCCTGCATCTTTTGCAGCTTTAGAAAATCTAATAGCTTCTGCGGTATTATTAGATCCTGTTCCGGCAAGTACAGGAACCATCCCTGCAGTCTCGTCAATTGATACCTCAATTACCTTCTCATGTTCTGCAAAACTGAGAGTAGCAGATTCACCTGTCGAGCCGCATGGCACAATTCCATGAACACCAGCATTCAAAAGAAAAGAAATGTTTGAACGAAGACCGTCCAAATCAAGATCTTTATTTGCATTTTTTTGAAAAGGGGTTATTAATGCGGGAAATACTCCCTCAAACATAACTAAATTTATGCACTTCTTCCAGTATTTATCTTTCTGGTGATGTAGCCTGCTACTCTATTACGAACACGCTTACTTGGAATGTTTGTAGATTCCGAAACTGCCAGCTTGTTTTCGTCAAAATCATTACTAAACTTCTCGTGATGATATTCGAGGAGTTCGGTCCCAATAGATTTGATATAACTTGGTTTAATTCCCATTATCAATACCTCAAAGAGTTGTTATTATTATGCGCTCTCCGATCTTATAAATTCTTGTTGTCACAAGGTCTGGATTTTCTCCGGTTACAACTATCATAGCATCATTTTTTCCTGCCCCATCATAACAGATGATATCAGGAACACCGTCAATTTTCTCGCAACATAATGCAACATCCCAGTCCATTGTAGAAATTTTGGCATTGTTTTTGGCTTTTCCAGCAATACAAACCTCAAATAATAGATCTTCACATGCATCAACAATCGCTGGAGAATACCTGATATTTGCAGCTGATCTAACTGTTTTATCAAATTTCATAACGGTCAATATTATGCGTGCCAAATAATCTGATGATTTATTGCCAATTTTTCCATCAAAAGAAATTTTACCATCCTTTAAAGTCACACCATTTACACCTGCAAAAACATCAGCAGGAATTCCTGCTTTTTCTTTCGCATATGCAAGATTTGTAGGATTCGATGCAATCAGTGAGAGAAGCATAGGATTTACATACCTACACAGATTAGAAAATCCATTTTTAAGTGATAATATCACTTTTTCCTTATCCTCATTCATATAACACCCGGGGATCTTTCCATTATACTTATTCAGCAGCAACATCAACAATTAATAAATTATGAAACGATGGATTCTTGATGTACTTGTAGGTGTTGGAAGTCTTGTTATCTTTATCATACTATTGCTTGTACTTCCCACTCTAATTGCCGGAGATATTGCTTACCTTATCGCCTTATTTGGATTTATTACCGTTATCAGCATTGGCGGTTTTTTTATTAAAGATTTTAACTAAATTTTTTTGGAGGGTTTTCTTTTTCAACTTTTTTCTTTAGTTTATAATACTGAAGCGGATGATTGACACCTGAACATATTTTATCAGGATGCACACAAAGTGAATGCGTTTTCATTGTAGCACATTGCGGGGAAGTATATTCTGTCCCTGTTCCGCCCCGGCCTGAAATATGTTCAACCTGATACATGGTCTTTGAAAGATCAAAATCCGGGACATTGCCATACATACTGGCTATGCGCGTATTTTCGACACCAATATTATGTAAAAATGCAGTCACTGCAAACCTTCCCATATGAGAGACCGGCATATGCCCGACTATAGAGTCCATTATTGCCTGAATACATGGAGGGAAGGCTGACTCATTTACATCCCCATACTCTTCAATAATCTTCTCATGCCAAAGTGATTTTAATCTGGATGTTGCTGTCTCAAGTTTTTTGGAAATATTTGGCGGAACTTTTGCCGGAAGGTTACTTCTGATTACAAGCCGGATTTTTTCTTGCATAAGTTCATCAATTTCTTCGTCATCCACAGGAACTTCTCCCCATTCAACCACACGGTTTATGAGACGCCATTTTGAGTCATGCATTCCTGAGACTAATTCAAGATAGGTTGATACCGGAATCTCCCCTACTATCTCCGGTAGGCCAAGTGATCTTCTAACAAAGGCCTTTTTTTCTTCGTCTTCATCAGCAAGTCTTGTATATGCAACCTTTGCAAGGTACCTTGCAGTTTTATCAATCATCGCGCGTTCATTTACACAAGAAAGAAGAAGTCTTGTAACCGGATATGCTGCTATATAAATAACCGAAAATTCTGGATCATTTGAAATTTCAGGAAGACTTATTGACTTTTTTCCAGAATAGTTTAGAGAGGTCTCAATATTTTCAATAGCCTGCCTGACAGTTATGTGCCCATCATAGGAATCAAGGAATTTATCAAGTGAAGAAGTCTTTTCAACTATAAACTTTAACGATTCTTTCAAAAAAGGATACTTAATCAGATCTTTTCGATCTAAAGTTACCATAACTCATTCAGTTTCAATACGGGGGGCCAGAAGGAACTCAACAGTTCCATTTCCATCAGCAATTTCAAACGAAAATTTGATTGGATGGTCTATTCCGATGTCTACTGTGACCTTTTGTGATCTGCTCATTACTTTTCCCATATCTTTCAGATAATCAATGGAAAAGAGAGATTTTGCAGATTCCCAATTACATCCTACAAGTTCATCAGCAGAAAATTCGCGCTTAATGTTATCAGAATCACCTTCAGCATAAAGAATAAACTTCTTTATATCAGAATCCACGATAAACCAGATCTTATCTGAAACTATTGCTGCCGATTTAATAACATTATAAAGTTCTGATCCTGAAATTATTACCTGACCAGGCAGGGAAATATTTGGAGAATTTGGGTCCTTTTTAATCGTATTGGTATCAAGAAGGGTAACAGAATAGTGATATCCTTCAAAAGTTACTTCAATCTTATTTGCTCCATCAGGATGATCAAGTGAAACATCTGCCGCTTTTCCCATCATCGTAAAGATATTCTTCATTTTAGCAATATCTATTCCAATTTCAGCAGAATTAACTTCAAATTGATTAAAGGCTGTCTTGTTTAGAGTCAGGTTGATCATTGCAACATTTGCAGTGTCAACAGCCTTGGTCCAGATTGAATCCTCCCCTATATGGAGTCTACATTCTGTAACAAGGGCAGATATTGCGTCTATTGTCTCACGAAAGGTATCGGCATTCAAGGTTGCTTTCAGCATCTACGCTCCCATCAGTTAGGTTTTTATTTAACACAGATATATGTGCCGGAACGATAAATCTCTACAGACAGAGAAAAAAAATTATGGGTTCACAATGGGGAAGAGACAAAGTCTATGATAGGGCCAGAAAATCCGGATACAGGTCCAGAGCAGCATTAAAACTGAAAGAGATATTAGGGTATAATCCTATCATTCGTCAGACTGATAATATAGTAGATCTTGGTGCAGCTCCTGGATCCTGGCTTCAATATCTTACCGAGGTTACTGATGGGACAATTGTTGGAATTGACTTAAACCCCATCCTACCAGTCAAAGGAACTACAACAATTAAAGGAGATTTTACTGATCCACTGATGATTGAAAGAGTAAAAACTCTGATGTCAGAAACCAATGTTGTAGTCTGCGATGCCTCACCCAAGTTATCAGGTCAGCATTCCTATGATCAGGCGCGGGCAATTGAACTTAATGAAAAGGCCCTTTTTTTTGCAGTAGCGGTATTGAAACAAGGTGGCAACTTTCTAATGAAATCTTTTCAGGGAGAAGACTTTGCATGGATATATAGGAAAGTTAAGGAACACTTCTATGCTGTGAAGACCTTCAAAACAAAGACAAGTCGTAAGGGAAGTACAGAGATATATATTGTAGCGCGCAATTTTATTGGAGATTACCATGAATCAGATAAATATCAGGAAGATCTGGAACCATAAAAATCAGGAGTAAATATGACTGTCCTTTATGATTCATACCAAAGACCTGTGAGTAATATCCGAATCAGTTTAAGTTCGGCATGCAATTTAAGATGTATATACTGCCATCGTGAAGGTGAAAATAAGCCATCCGCACCGATGTCTACCGAGGACATCAAAGCTGTAATTGATGTTGCTGCACAAATGGGAGTTAAAACCGTAAAATTCACAGGCGGTGAACCTCTTTTAAGGAAAGATATCTGTGATATTATCAACTCAGTCCCAAAAGATATGGAAACCTCAATTACAACAAATGGAATCCTACTCTCATCGATGGGAAAGGAACTTTTTGACGCCGGATTATCTCGCGTCAATATCAGTATTGACAGTCTTAACCGGGAAACATACAAAAGAATAACTGGAGTAGACGCGCTTGAAAAGGTACTAGACGGTATTATTACAGCGCTTGATTTTGGGTTGATCCCTGTCAAGTTAAATACAGTACTTCTTAAGGGAATCAATGAAGATGAGATTGATAATTTTATTGAATTCTCTTCACGAAATTCCAATGTAATCCTTCAACTGATTGAACTAATGGATTTCGGAGACATGCCATATCATGTTGATATCAGTCCACTTGAAGAAAAAATCTCAAAAGAGGCTAAACGGGTATTAACAAGACGTATGCATCACCGCAAAAAATACTATTACAAAGGCGCAGAGATTGAATTTGTAAAACCCCTTCATAACTCTGAGTTCTGCAAATACTGCAACAGATTAAGAGTTACATCTGACGGAAAACTTAAACCATGTCTGCTTAGAAGTGACAATCTTGTTGATATCAACGGTCTTCGAGGTGAGGAACTTGTAAAAGCCTATAAAAAGGCTGTAAATAACAGATCTCCATATAATTCATAACCGATAGTACCATCTAATATCATAACTATATATCATCTCTTTTATAGATCTAATCCAAAAATAAATTATGTCAGAATCTAACGAATACACAATTGTTCTGGATAAATTCTATAAAAAATCCTTAATTCTTGAAAATATGTCAGATTTTCATGAGGTTATGAAATTCTGGTATTATGATGCACTTGCACATCTGGATTATACCATCTCTACTCAAGCCTACAATGGAGATTCTCCAAAAAATCTCCTGATTGTTGACTATCTTTCATCCCACACAAAATTAGGAAAAACAGAACCTTACTCTCTCTTTCCTGAATACATGAAATGGCTATTTAACAATGATTCGGAAGAATATATAAAATTTCCACTCTTCCTGCAGAAGATTTACAATCAGGATGATAAGGCTTCATATAGATCATTTCGAATAGTCCTCGATCCAGATAACAACCGCCCGCTTCCATCACAGACATTATTTATGATGGTCGATGAGATGTTTGATAAAGCATACATCGCGGCGCTTTACAACGGATCCAGAATCTCAAAGTTATTTGATGAATTCAAAGAAGAACATAAATAGAGGAGAATATGAATGTACTAAAAATCTGCTCTGAACTTGTAAAAATCAGATCAGAAAACCCACCTGGATATACTGATGAGGTAATCAATTACATTAAGGGATTATGTGATCAGATTGGCCTTAATACCAAAATAGTATCCCGTGACCGACATGCAAATCTGATTTCTACAAAACAAAATGGAAAACTCTTACTTTGCGGGCATGTGGATGTAGTACCGGCACTTGATGCAGGTTGGGATCAACCACCGTTTTCGGGAATAAAAGTCGATGACCGGCTTTTCGGGCGTGGAACCACTGATATGAAAGGCGGCTGCGCTGTTCTTATCAGTGCAATTGCCAGGAGTATAGAAGCACATGGAGAATGCAATGCAGATGTTGCCTTTGTCTGTGATGAGGAAGGTGACGGAAAATTTGGGCTAAAGCAACTTCTTGAAGAGGGCTTCCTAAAAGCAGAAGACTGTTTAATTGCCGAGCCTACCCCGGTTAGTACTCCACTTATTGGTGAGAAAGGCCTTTTCAGAGCAAAAATTTCCTTTACAGGCAATGCCGGGCATGCTTCACTTTATCCCGTACTAGGAAATTCTGCAATTACTGAGGCCTGTAAATTTGTGTCAGTGTGTGATGATATCTATAACAGGGAATGGTCTGTAAGTCCGGTTGTCAAATCTGCAATCAGTGCAGGTATTGATAATATTGCATCAGCTCTTGAATGCTCACCAGATGAAGCTGAAAAGATTCTTTCACATGTAACATACAATCCTGGAATTATCAGAGGTGGAGAGAGGATAAATATTATTGCACAGACCTGTGCAATAAAACTTGATATGCGTATCCCATGGGGCTGCAATTCAACAATTCTTGAAAAGATCCTCACCGATTCTGAAAAAAATGCAAATATACATATTGATGAGAAAATTGATCCAACTTTCTCAAATCCGGGATGGCTCTGTTCACTGATTTGTGATGGAATTAAACATGTTCATGGAACTAATCCAACTCCTGGTGTTTCTCATGCTGCAAGTGATGCACGTTTCTTACGCGAAAGAGGCGCCGAAGCTATCCTATATGGACCAGGAGATATAAAACTGCTTCATTCAGTTAATGAATCAGTTCCAGTAAAGCACTTACTTGATGCTGAAAAAGTGTACCAATATGTTTTAGAGAGAATTTTATAATCTCTCTTTTCGGACAATCCATCTGCGGTATACCTGCCAGATAATAAGATTGCCAATCACTATCAGAATTAAAACAATAAATCCAACACCTGCGGGTGTTTTTATAAACGGTGTTCTATCCTGAACAGTATTTTGAGCACTAATATTACCATCCTCAGTAATAACAGGTTCAGGAGTTATATCCGGTGTAACTATTGAAGTTATCAAAGTCTCTATTTCAGTCTCATTAATTGGATTTGTGGAATCAACTGGTTCATTTATTACTGGTAAAACTGGCGCAACCGTCATAATGGCAGAATAGTTATCTGTTACCTGTGATACAGCACTAACTGTCTGTTTTGTCTCTGTAGACATATTATTATCTTTTAGAGAGATTTCAGGAATAAGTACTGCAAATGAAGCTGTATCATAAACCTCTCCAGAAATTTCACCGGTAAAGACATTTGATGTGGTTTTCACAGGTTGCCATGAATTAATCTGAGGAATGTATTCATAGATAACAGGTCCTGCATTTATGATATCATACCATTTGTCTGGGGGCAAGGTAAACACAAGACTGCCTTTTGGATTAAAGTACGTCTCTTCGGGAAGCACTTCGTATGCATATCCGGTATATTTAAGCCCACTTATATTAAGATCAGGCAAATCTTTAATGTTTTTTCCTTTTATTGAAATCTGCTGGAGGTATTTACCGGTTTGAGTAAATATCATTGTACCCTTTTCAAATTCAAGCCTTGCCAATCCATCATCTGAATTAAATGTCCGGTTACTATCTAAACCATAACTAACCTGAGCTGGCACTCTCTCATAATTATTCTCCTTTGGTCTCGTAAAATTGTCTGATTCTGGGAGAGATGTTATATCTGGAACTATTTGAGAGGTTACTACAGGCTCAGGAGATGGATAGAAGATCTGATTTGCGTTTCCAGAACTGATGTCAAGTTGTGAACTTGAGCCTGGTTCAAAGGTTGCCTTCTGACCGGTTTCCATTCCGTTTATTAGAAATGAAATCTGGGGGAGCCCTCCGGCAATATCATTTTCATCGGCAATAACACTGAGTTTTGAATCATATATTCCTGGTCCTCCATAATAGCCTTCAAATTCTGTGATATATGATCCTTTTTCAACGCCACCAATCGTTGCGTTAATTATTGTTCCCACTGGGGCTGGTGCACTGTCAATCATTACACTTCCATAAAACTGTGCAGGAATTGGTGGAACAGCAGAACATACTGAAAATAATGATATTAACAGAATACTTGTCAATAAAATTTTTTTTATAAAGATAGATTTCATTTTAACTACCTAAAAAAATGGGTCAGGCTTGCATTGGAACAGGGACAACAGGAGATGAACCTGCTCCGGATATCATAATTGTGCCTGGATATACATAAGGTTCATATCTCCCTTCCCAGTCATCATCAAATACCACCGGGACTGCTGATATTGTTGCATATCCTGCAGTTTTTGCATATACTTCAAGTTCTGCAAGAGAGACAAGACTCTCTCCGGGTAATAACTTAAATCTCGAATCGGCAGCCATTACCTTGTATGTTGAGCCGTTTATGTTCCAGTTATCCTTATAATCAGCCCAGCATGGATATTCTATAGACTTTATGGTTGCAACAGTTGGATCATCAATTGTGATGTATGCACTATATCCTGAGAGACCCGCATATGCACCTTCCATCATAAATGACACAATTGTTGTTTCACCGGGATTTGATTCTATTACATCAGGATAGAAGAATAATGATGCAGCTGATACTGGAAGGGTGATACAGAACAGAGCAATTGCACCAGCAATCAACATTAAAATAAAATTTTTCATTTTGTTCACCTATACCATTGCTTTAAGATATGCAACATCTTCAAATCCGATAAAACCACTTCCATCAAAGTCAAAGAGCGTTACAGGTTCATTATCAATTGCCCATGCCATGTTCTGGAAAAGTACTTCTGGATCGTTGAAATCAAGCCAGCCATTACCGTCTATATCTTCAAAAAGTCCATCATCATCAGGATCAGTTGGCATAGGATAATAACCTCCATTTATCTTTGGGAATGGATAGATCTTTTGATAAGGCACTTTGGCATGGATATAATCTTCTTTTACAATATAATCAGAGTAATCTCCCTGCGAAACCATAAGACTTACCGAGTATTTACCTGGAGAAACATATGTATGAACCGGATTGGAATCAGTTGATGTCAAACCATCACCAAATGACCACAACCACTTATTATGAACACCCAAAGACTTATCATAAAAATTAACAGTTAATGGAACGGCAGCTGAAGTTACATCAGCACTAAAATCAGCAGTCAATACATTTGAAGTTGAATAATCAAAATAAACTGCCTCTTCCCCAATCAATGAAGATGTAGTTGCAATCTTAAACCAGCCTGAATCTCCCCAGCCTGTTCCCCAACTATTCTTTGCAATAAAGTATTCTTTATCTCCTGAAATACCCCAGCCAACAAGAACTACACCATGATTTGTAGTGTTTCGAACAACTGGATCTTCAAAAATACCGGATTTATAGGCACTAAAGGTATCATCTGTATACATCCCTACTGCAAGAGGTCCTTTTTCGTAAATTGCTGTCTTTAATTCAGTAACTGTTGGAACAAAAGCACTTTCATTCACATAGTTCCATGATTCGGCAGTAAATCTTGTAAATTTCACATCAACTTTACAATCGCTCTTTGTGGCTTCGTACGGATAATCACTTTCAGCAACTGTTCCAACAAGACTTAAAGAATCGGCCCTGTCAACAAAATATGGCATGATAGTACCAAATACACTTCCATTACAGTCAGCACCAACCTCATTACAGGATAACAGATACTGCTCTGAAAAATCAGGGGACAAATCGGGGTTATTATTGACACGTTTATAGTATGACTCAAAAATTGCAGTAGTTGCAAAAGCCCAGCATGATCCACACTCACCTTGATTTTTTACAGGAGTTGTCCAGTCTCCCCCCCTGTAATCTCTCCAGTCAAAAGAATCAGGAAGATCATTTCGGGTTTGAATGGTTGCCACACTGGCAGTTTTAGAACTAATTGACGAGGGTTTTAACCCTTTTCGCTTTTCCTGCTCAGCAGAACTTAAAGAAGTCATTGAAGTTTCGCCAGCAACCCAGCCAAGATTATTTTCTTCATTATACTGATTGATGGTGTTTATCCATTCACTTGTTGAGACAACTTCATCGGTCTTCGCATCAGTATTCGAAGATGCAGAATATGGACCACAGTCATTACATGCCGCAGAAACTAACCCGCCGCATATCAAAACAAACAACAGAAAACATCCAGATAATAGGAATATCAAGCCCCTTTCCAGTTTCATATATCCACCCTTTAGATACTAATCTTTTAATTAAATTAATAAAATAATAAACCTTCGCTAATGATACTGGAAAAAACTTTGAATCTTTGTTTCAAACTATATAAACCAAAGACTGATTAACTAAGCATACAAGAGTATAATCATGAATTATACGCAGATTATCTTCTTATCTTGTCTGATTATAGGAATAATTCCAGGAATTTATGCAGATATTTCTATTCCTGGAGTAATAGAAACCGGCGATGAACTTTGCATATCAGGATCTACTAATTATAACACCGATAATCAGGTAAGTATTGAGGTTTTCCCATTATCCTTTGGCCCGACTGCAAAATATGACAGTGCAATTATGGGAGGAGCTTCTGGAATTGTCCCTGTTACTGGCACAGATGGAAATTATCAATGGAGTGCTAACTTTTCAACCGCTACCTGGAGTCCTGACGAATATATGGTTAGAGTAGAAATTATCGGTAAACCATATACTGAAACTGCAACCTTTTCAGTTGTAGAAAAAAACCCAGGAAAGTCACCAATTCCAACAATAAACGCGGATTCAGAGGTTCCTTTATTAACAGAAACACAAACAGTGGCACAGACCGAATCACCGACTGAGACGGTTACAGAAACTATCACACAAAAAGAGATGAAGACAGAACCAACTCAAAAAAGTCCGGTAAGCCCATTCATTGGTATATGTGGAATAGTTTTAGTTAGTCTTATGGCTGCTTTTATTCATCGCCAATAAACTTGGCGATCTCTTCTTTGAAAAAATTCTCAACTTCAATCATTATCTCTTTTTTGCCTCTTGCTGCAAGAAGATTTCTGACATCTCCGTCCATATTAGCAAACGATAAAGTTGCAGAATGATCGATGAGCTCTATATCATATTTATTGACAATATCACGAATAATTGACCGGGGAGTACCTGGTGGAAAAACAAGATCATATAGTTGCTCATTCTCTTCCATTAATAAAGATTTGAGTGGATAACAAAAGATGATTTCGAAAAGGTTGTGATGGTTATCTACCAATAGCCATCCTTTTGGAAAGGATACACTTTCCGCCTCTTGCACCACCTATAGGATGATCAGGGCGACCAAGAGAGTTCATACATCTTCCCATAAGTGCTGCGCCGCGTGCAAGACCATCATCGACAAAGACAAGATGATCAACCGGATCATCAAAGAATTTTCTCTCCATTACTCCCTTTAAAATTAATTCAGGTTTCTGACCGGTGATAACAGCACGTCCGGTAAATCCAATAGATGATTCTTTATATATATGTCCTTCAGAATTGGAAACATCAATAAGTCCCAATGCCATAGTTGCACAAACTCTGTCTACAACTTCGTTTAATACCTGAACCGAATTTTTTGTAATTATTTCCTTTCCGATTTCTCCAAGAGCAGGAAGGTTTGATCCATCTTTTCCAGCATCAATGCCGATAAGGCTTACTCCGGATTCTTTTGCTACATCAGCAAACACAGGAACCATACCATAACGCTTCCGATCTGATGGCACAACTTCGATACTTATAAGATCCATACACCTTTTTGTGTAATCGGCAATTGCAGACTCATTTCTTTTAAGTCCAATGGAGCCTCCAATCTTGACTCCTTCACCAAAGATATCAAGCGCTGTCCCATTCTTTGAGTTAACAAGACCGGTTCCTTTAACTATCGCATCCGGGATTGCTCCTGCAAGCCCACAGAAGTTTCCAATCGTCTTTGCAAACGGGCTACCTGTGCTTAAATCCACAGGGCTTGTCACACGTCCATCAAGCGTTGTTCCAAAATCGATAGAGATACAGGGGTTTCTAAAATCGACCGGAGTCCACTTTGCGCCTTCTTTAATCCCTGCCATTGCAAGTTCTCCTTCCATCTCATTTGCAACCATCTCTACACCGGTTTTACCCTGCGGTGGAACTACTCCGGCAACTGCTCCGGAAAAGTTAACCTTGTCTGCAAAAGAAAACGGTTGAATCTTCTCAGATTGATTTGCCTTTGACATAGGAGGTGTCATCTTTTTGGGTGGAACCCCGGCATCAAGACAACCGTTTGCAAGTGCAATGATAAAATCTCCAACCTGATCAGGAGAATCCATTGCAGCAACAACACCGGTGCTTCTGACAACAAAATCAAGGTCTTTCTTAATGTCAAGTTTTGCATCCCTGTGACAGGTTATCAGGGTATCACGCACTAATTCAGATACAGATTCACGTGTAAGCTCTGTTCCATCAAGAGTCTTACCAAAAACCTCTTCACCGGGTTTTGGTTTTCTGACATCCCTGCTCATTCCAACAGTCTTATGAATCACATAAGACATCCCATTCTCAAGATTTACCCCGGTGAGGATACATTTCGTGGTAGTATTTCCCATCTCAATAGATGCAACAATAAAATACGGCTTTTCTTCAAATTCGCGACAGAACATCCCAGGTCCACGCATATATGAAGGTGGTGGAGGGCTTTCTACAATATGTGGCTTTGGTGCTGATTTAAAGAATCTTTCTAAGAAACCTCTTGTCATTAACAACCCTTAATTCACAAGGATTGATATATGTTTCGATATTAATTCTGCATTATTATCGATTACTTAAACCGTAAGTAAATGATATAAAATATCATGGTAGAACCACATCATTGTCATAGCTGTCAATTCTGTATACCGATACTTGGAAAAAATAAAGAAATTGCAAGGCTTGAATGCTGGAAAAATCCTCCGCAGCCTGTCTATGCAGGTAATGATGCAAATGGAAAACCTACTTTTTTATATATGCGCCCTAAAGTTGAAGGACCTCATAAATGCTCTGAATGGAAGGAGAAGAAGATGGGTTTCTGGTGAATACCAATTTTATGAAACCTAATTTTGAAAAGACTCTGGTATTGACGATAAAAGAATCAATTACCTGTTGCGGATTTCTTGGTGGAGACAGAATTGTTCTTTTAACAGATAAAACTAAAATTCTTTCTCTTTTTTCTAAAAACAAGGCAATACTTCCATACTCTGAAAGATCATTTCCTATTAATTCTCTACCAGATGAGATTAAGAAAAGGTATATCAAAATTTTTGGAAAAATAATTGAGAGCAATGATTCGAATCTTTCTGATTCAGAGTTCATGGAAATTATAGAACGTATCAACAATTATCTCTGGTTTTCTGATAATACTCAACTATTCAGATTTAAAGTTGAATTCCATGGCGAAATATCAAATTTTCTTAAAAACATATATTATAAAGAGAGGCTATCTGCATGTTTGCACTGGTGGCTCTTAAATGAAGCAACTATTGAAGAAAAGAAACTTTTTTCCTCAAAACATGAGAATTCTTTCTATTTACCCGAAGATGAAAAAAAGGTACTAAAGGCCATTTACCTTTACAATCATGGAACATATGAACTTAGCGGACTCTAAATTATCCGGTAATAATTCCATTACCATTACTGTATAGCCATCCGGCCTGACCTGGAATCATATTTTCTGAATCATTTGATCCTTTGATAATTACATCATCGTACTGTTGATTTAATGCATTATATGAAATATAGTAAGTCCAGAGTGAATCAATTGATGAAAGTGCATTCTTTGCACTTACCGGTATCTTTGAGGGCACACCATAGGTGTTCCAACCGGTCTCTACCTGTTTACTAATCTGACCTGTCGTGTATGTAACCGGGATTGACATTCTTTTTTCAGAGTAGATCCAGTACCCGTTAAGAGACTCAATTTTATCTTTGGCAGTAAGTGTTCTCCAGCCAGATGTAGCATCATATGCAAAGACGGAGTGGCCACCTGATGGAACAGATGCAAAAATTGAAGCTGTGTTACAGTTCTGACTCAGGATTGATGTTACGGCGATAAAATTCCAGCCTTTTTCAAGGACAATATTATCATCACCTGGAATAACAGTTGGTGCTGGCGTAACTGTCGGACCAGGTGTAAATGTAGGAACTGGTATGAATGTTGGAGTTGGAACAGGACCTCCACCATTTAATGCAGAATAAAGATTTAATCTTCCATTTGCAATAACTTTCCCAGACATTGATGGGATATTTTCGGCAGTACTGACTAATTTCATCCTGATATCAGATGCAGTCATTGATGGTGATGCAGATTTTATCATAGCAGCCGCACCACTCACAAATGGTGTAGCCATCGATGTTCCACTTTCGTATGCATATCCATTACCCATACTTGTTGGATAAGTACTGTAAATCATATACCCCGGTGCTGCAATATCAACCGTTGAGCCACCATAATTGGATTTTGAACATATATTGTCATCAGCATCACTGTAAGCAACAGAGATGATATTATCAAGTGCAAAATTTGCAGGATAGAAAGGAGTAACATCATTATTTGTTCCGCTATTTCCTGCAGCACATACAAAGAGTGCTGATGAGGAAGCCATTGCATCATATGTGGCCTGTGAATAGGTGTAACTTCCAAAAGAACAACTAATGATTGTTGCACCATGAGAATTTGCCCATCCAATAGCCTTGATAATATCAGAAACTTTAGCGTTTCCTGATGAATCAAGCACTTTTACTGGCATGATAGTGGCCTTCCATGAAACACCTGAACCCCCGATTCCATTGTTTCCTACCGCGCCAATAATACCGGCACAATGAGTTCCATGACCATTATCATCCATTGGATCATAAGAATCGGTGAGAACGTTGTAACCATGATTTCCACTACCATCATTCCAGATATTTGCTGCAAGATCCGGATGATTGTAATCAACTCCGGAATCGATAATAGCTACAATAACACTATTGGAATCTGTTTTTAAATCCCAAGCCGAATCTGCATCTATATCAGCATTGATAGTTCCGGAGGGATAACCTTCACGATAGATTTGACCAGTGTTAATGAGGCCCCATTGTTTTGAAAGATCTGGATCATTTGGAACAGCTGCCGCAGACCAGATATAATCAGGCTCTGCATATTCCACTCCGGGCTGACTTTCATAATAATCAATTGCAGCCTCATTTGTCATGTTTTCAGGAGGAAGAATTTTTTCCAGTCCATTCACACCATAACTTTCGTAACTCTCAACCGATAAAGCCCCAATTGCACTATTAATTGAAACTGAATCCGCAGAGAGTGCACTGACATCATCTGAATACTTTACAAGAATACCAGCAGATTGTGGCGCTGAAGATACATCAGGTACAGATGTCTCTTTTTCATCTACAGAAAGAGATGTCATTGTACTCTCATTAGTAAGATCAGGAGACTTTGTATCCTCTTTATCTGTGACAATCCCAGTATTAACATTAGCCCGCCCAATGTAAATTATCTGATCATCTGGCAGAGTATAAAACTCATTTACACCTGTAGTTATACCATTGATTGAATCTGGCCCCCGTGCTGAAGGATGCCAGCCTGCATGTGGATCAGCAGAAATGGCAAAAATTCCGGTAAGACTTATCAGAATCAGCACAACTACAGTTATTCGACCCCACGATATCATTGCTGTAAGATGTATCATAGTAATATAAAAAATATCCTATGAAAAAACATATCCAAGCACTTATCTTTAATCTCTACCTTATTTAATTGTGGTAAATAAAGTAATTCTTGAAATAGTTGCATATCATGATAGTGAATGTTCACCATTTCCATGTGATGAGGACAAGACATGTGGATTATCAAAATGCTCCCCTACAAATAAACTTGAACCAGCAGTTGAAGCATTGAAAGAAAAAATATTTGAAACTTTTGAAGATAAAGTTGAAGTTATCATTACATTTCTTGATGAATCTGTGCCGGATTATATTAAGAGAATTTATGAGGAAAATCACCCTCCTGTACCAATGATCCTCATAAATCAAAAACTGGTTCCAATTGGACGAATTTCATGGACTCAAATAAAACCAACTCTTGAATATGCGATACAAGCATCTTTATGATCTTCAAAATAAAATGAAAGAATATATCTTAATACATACATAATAGCAAAATAGAGGTGGGGGATATAGCAGCCAATGAAATACTAAAGAATGCTCCTGTTATTGGATTTGTTCACGCCATTAATGATCCATGGATTATTACTGAAGTTCTTAATAATGCGCCTTATCCGAAAATATCAGGGATCGATAATTTTCCTTTTAACCTGTTGACAATTATTCACCCTGATGATCATGACAATATCACAAGAATTGTTGATGCTTCATTATTACAGAAAAAAGAGCAGGTCACAATCAGATACCGAATTCAAACAGGAGACTATTTTAGATGGGCAGAAGAAGTGATCTTTTTTGAATATGACAACCAAAAAAATCCTGTCTCGATTCAGGGATGTCTTTGGATTTCAACGATTGTTGCCGAATGTCACATGCTCAACAAGAGCGCAGAAGCATGGAATCTGTTAAATTCAAAGATAAGACATGATATGTTAAACCAGCTCACAGCAATTGTAGGATATCTTGAATTGTCACATGATATAATAACTGATCCTACTATCATCGATTATGTTGAGAAAGAACAAAAAGCAGCTGATCGATTACAACAAAAACTAATATTTACCCGTGAATATCAAAAAATAGGTCTCACAGAATTTGGATGGTTTAATTTGAAAAATCTTATACTTGAAGCTCTACAGGATGGTATTCCAAAGTCTTTTAATTGCGAATTCAATGGAAATTTTGGAAAAATATTTGTGGACAAATCTTTCAAACTGGCCCTTACCAAAATAATTGAAAACGTTCAGACCTGTGCTAAAGGTGCAACGATTCTGAAATTTAACTTCAAATCCACACCAGAAGGTGGATTATTATCTATTGAAGATAATGGTGTTGGCATTCCACTAAAGTTTAAAGAAAGAATCTTTGATATAGGGTTTGGAGAAGGACCTGGATATGGTCTTTTCTTATCCCAATATCTCCTGACAATCTTTGGAGTTGTAATAAAAGAGACCGGCACTGAAGGATCATCAGCAAGGTTTGAACTTTTTATACCCAACGAAATTCTTGATTCATAATGAGATAACTATGACAATGTTATTCCCAGTAGGAGATATTCCTGTTCTTTTTTTACTGGTTATACCTATGATAATACTTTTCCTCAAAGGTTTTGGCCTGAAGGAAAAAGAACCTGAAACTCTATCCTGGATGGAACCAATTCCGCGAGATCTAATCGAAAGACTCAACAAATTTCCTGCAATGGAGATATCAAAAGAGACAAAAATGAATCTTGATGATGTTTTCAATTTAATTGGGGGAAAAAAGAAAAAAACCGCTCCAGAGATAATTGAGATGCTCTATGATGCTGTAAAGAGGATGGAAGATCATGACAAAGAACTTGACCGTGAAGCAGAGCGATTAGCCTTTATTATCAAAGGAATGGATACAATAGAAGATAAAAAGACTAAAAAGCTTTTGAAATAATTAATATAGATATCTGATGACGCAACAATTAAAAAAAAACAAGCCAACTATTGCTCTAATTTCAAATGAACAACATCTCTCTCCTGAATTAATAACCGACATTGTTCCTGAATCCGGGAAGAAAGGATATCCTACAGCATATTACCCTTGTGACAGGTTTCCAAACCGGCAGGGACTGTCTATTCATGAATATGGTGAAGGGCCATTTTGTAGATTTAAGATACCTGAGAGATATAGAAAAAACAGAGGAGCATACTTTATTACAGTAGCAGGATTTGTAATGTTTATTGGATGGTGCCGCGATCTTAATGAAAGGATTAGTCGCCATTATGGAACTATTTCGCCTAAAAAGTGCTATGAAGATAACGGAATTGAAAACTGCTATATTAATGGAGCTATTTATGATGCTTCGTATGATCATAAGAGAATAATATTATACTTTTTACCAGATATAGACGAAGAATCGGTCAATAGACTTATTAAAGATTATTTACCTGAATGGAACTGTGATCTCATAAATTATTGGGAATCGTTATCTGACTCTACATATTAAAAATCTAATAAGAAAGTATATTTTACATTTTTAGTCAATATGTAAGAATGAAGATCAATCTGATCTTACCGGTATTTGTTTTGCTTGCATTGATCATTGGATCTGCATTTGCAGAAGAGACAAATTCCGATAATTTAACTATTAATGCAACTTCAAACAGCACTGGCAGCGCCCTTTATGAAGAAGGCCTTGCCGCAATTGATGAAGAAAACTATGAGAAAGCAATTTCTGTATTAAAAGAAGCAGTAGCCGAAGATCCTGAATATGCTGATGCCTGGTTTAAACTTGGTAGTGCATATTTCCTATCCGGTGACCTTGCAAATTCTTTTGATAGTTATACAAAGGTAACTGAAATCTCCCCTGATTATGGTAAAGCCTGGAGTCAGTTAGGATTTCTTTCTCTGTTCTACTCTGATCCAATAAATCCTACATATGCACTTGAAGCTTATGAAAATGCTACAAGACTCACTCCTGATGATCCAGCCATACTTACAAACAAAGGTATTTGTTACCTCCTTCTTAATGAGACTGAAAGATCAGACGAAACATTTGATGAAGCTCTTTCACTTGATGAGAGCAATCCCCGTGCCCTATATTGGAAAGCTTTAACAACTTCAGATTCCGGAGATCTTGAGAAAGGACTTGAGTATCTTAATACTGCAACAGAAGTAAAGCCTGATTATAAAGATGCCTGGTATGCTAAAGGAGATATAGAACTTCAACTTGGTAAAAATGAAGAGGCAAAAAACAGTCTTGATACAGCTCTTGGAATCGAGGGAGACTTTGTTGAACCCTTAAATGCTGGAATATTATCCGATTCTGATATTTACTACAGACTTGGTGTCATCGACTATGGAAATGATGCCCTGGATGATGCGAAAACAAACTTTGACAAAGCTCTTGAAATAAATCCAGATAATCATAATTCACTTTATTATAAGGGATTGATTCAGTTTGTTAATGAAGACAGAGAAGGAGCTCTTGAATCATTTACAAAATCCATCGAATTAAAAGAAGATTTTGCAAGAGCCTGGTACTGGAAAGGCAGAGTTGAACTTGGAAATCAGGATTACGAAAATGCAGTAAAGAGTCTTAATACTGCAATTGAACTTGATGAAGGGTTAATTGATGCATGGTATTATCTTGGTGGAACGCTATCTGATGCAGGAGAATATGAAGCAGCAGTGCTTGCATTTGACAGAGTAACAGAAGCTTCCCCAGAATATGCAGATGCATGGTATCTGAAGGGAGTAAGCCTTTATCAGACTCAACTCTATGAAGACACAATCAATTCACTTGAACAGGCAGTAACTCTTCCATCTGAAACCATGACAGATGATAACAAAGCAAATGCATATCATATCATAGGTCTATCAAAACTGATTCTTGATGATACAGAAGGTGCTGCTGAAGCACTTTCAGAGTCTGTTACATTGAATGCAACTAATTCAGCAGCCTGGAATGATTATGGTTCAACCTTAAATGATCTTAAGAAGTATGAAGAAGGATTATCAGCTTTTGAAAAAGCAATTGAACTTGATGATACTTCTGCAGAATATTACCTTAATTCAGGAAATGTCCTTCGTAATTTAGAAAGATATGAGGAGGCAATAAAAGACATAGATAAGGCAATTGAAATTGATCCTGTTCCACGTGCATACAACGCAAAAGGTCTTTCATTGATGAAACTTAACAAAAATGAAGAAGCCGTAGAAGTCTTTGATGAAGGAATTGCAAAAGATTCATCTGTTGCAGATCTTTATGCCAACCGGGCTGTTGCTTATTCAAACCTTAAACAGTATGATGAAGCACTTGCTTCAATTGATGAAGCTTTAGCGCTTGATTCAACCTGGGAATCAGGTCTTGCAATTAAGCAGCAGATTGAAGATTTAATTGCCGGTGCTGAATCAGGTGAGGAATCAAATACAACTTTAAACATGACAGTTGATGATAATGAAATTGTTAGTAATGAAACCCTTACTAACACAACTGTTTCAAATTTGACAACGGATAAAACCAAATAATCAACTTTTCTTTTTTATTCCTTTTTCTATACCATTTATCCAGAAATTTGTCCCGAATTTATCAAAGGATTACAGTTTTTATCTTTTTAATGGTTTAATCGTTTTTTTGTTATCAAACATTTTTTTCATATGACATTCTGTGGAAAAAATTCTTTTTACTTTTTATGACAAGAGAGCTAATACAGAAGGATAGGTCAACCTCATGGATACCAGTCATGCAATATGGATAGAGAAATATCGTCCCAAAACTCTTGAGGAAATCATTGGACAGGAAGATATCACAGATCGTCTACGATCATATGTTTCAAAAGGTGAGATGCCTCACCTGCTTTTTACAGGAACTGCCGGCATAGGAAAGACTACAGCTGCTGTTGCACTTGCGCGTCAGTTCTTTGGTGAAGACTGGCAGATGAATTTTAGAGAACTTAATGCATCAGATGAAAGAGGAATTGAAGTTGTCAGAAATCAGATCAAACAATTTGCACGAACATCACCTTTTGGTAATTCTGCCTTTAAAATACTCTTCCTTGATGAAGCTGATGCACTTACTAATGATGCACAGTCTGCCCTTCGAAGAACCATGGAAACATATGCACAAACCTGTCGGTTTGTTCTTTCCTGCAATTATTCGTCAAAAATAATCGATCCAATTCAGTCAAGATGTGCAATCTATCGTTTCAGACCGCTTGATAAACCTGCAATCACGAAGATGATAGAAAGAATCTCTGAAGATCAAAAAATTTTGGTTAGTGAAGATGTCATCGATGCAATCGATTACGTGGCACAAGGAGATATGCGAAAAGCTATCAATGCACTTCAGGGTGCTGCAATTTTAGAGCGCGAGATAACACCTGATATGATATTTGCAATTGCAGCAACGGCAAAACCTGAAGAAGTAAAGGAATTAATTGATCTCTGTCTTGCAGGATCATATGAAAAAGCGGTAAAGACCCTTGAATATCTTCTGACTGAACGTGGAATTGCACCACTTGAAATCATTGGACAACTCTATCAGGAGATCTCAAAGCGTGATATGCCAGGAAATGTTAAGGTAAAACTTATCGATAAACTTGGAGAAGTTGATTTTCGTTTATCTGAAGGAGCAACAAGCGATATCCAGATGGAAGCACTAATTGCAAACTTTGTAATGGCAACGAGACAATAACTACATGATAAAACCTGAAGAAGAAGTCGAAGTAACAGACAGAGATGCAGACTGGCATAAATTCTTAAAAACCAGATGTAAAAATGAACTTGATGAAATCTCAAGAGAATATCCCTTTCGTCATTCCCTTTATATAAATTACCACGAAATTGAAAGATTTGGAAAAGTCGGAATTAAACTTGCCGATGAACTTCTTGAAAGTCCGGGTAAGGTAATTGCTGATATTAAGGATTCCATACGAACTCACAGACTCATAAAATCTAAAAAAGAGAAAGAAATAACTGAATTAAATATCAGATTTATAAGTCTTCCACGAAAGATTGCTGTCCGTGACATTAGATCTGAACATATCGGAAAATTACTCAGCATTGAAGGAATACTTCGAAAAACAACAGAAGTCAGACCTCGTATAACACTTGCAGTTTTTAGATGTCCTTCAGGTCATAGGACAGTTAAAAGTCAGGGATATGGCCCTTTTAATGAGCCTGACGGCTGCTCTACAGATGGATGTACGCATAAAAAACTTGAATTGATTCCAAAACTATCAAGATTTATTGATTCTCAAAAGATGAGAATTCAGGAATCTCCAGAAGGCCTTCGGGGTGGTGAACAGCCTCAATCAATAGACATTGATGTTACCGATGATATTGCAGGAACTGTTGCGCCTGGTGACAGAATTGTAGTTAATGGAATTCTCCGATCAATTCAAAGGAGCAGTTATGGTTCTAAATCAACAATCTTTGATATCTATCTTGAGTGTAATTCCATTGAAGTTTCTGAAAAGGAATTTGAAGAGGTCGAGATTAGTGAAGAGGATGAAAAACTTATCATAAACTTATCAAAAGATCCATTGATTCACAGAAAAATCTCAAGATCTATAGCCCCAACTATTTTTGGAGTTGATGAAGTAAAGGATGCAATCGCACTTACATTATTTGGAGGAATTGCAAAAGAGATGCCTGACGGAAGTCACCTTAGAGGTGATATTCACCTCCTTATGATTGGTGATCCAGGGGTTGCTAAATCACAGATGCTTCGTTATGTTTCACGCCTTTCTCCCCGCTCAATTTATACTTCAGGTCAGTCAACCACTTCAGCTGGTCTTACTGCAACCGCTGTAAAAGATGAGTTTGGAGATGGGCGGTGGACACTTGAAGCAGGTGCACTTGTACTTGCAGATATGGGTCTTGCATGTGTCGATGAGATGGATAAGATGGATAAGCATGATAGGAGTGCTCTTCATGAGGCAATGGAACAGCAGTCAATTTCGGTTGCAAAAGCAGGAATAACAGCCTCTCTTAAATCAAGATGTGCCCTTCTGGGTGCAGCAAATCCAAAATATGGCAGATTTGATGAGTTTACACCCATGAATGAGCAGATAAATATGCCTCCTTCTCTTCTTTCACGTTTTGATCTGATTTTTATCCTGACCGATAAACCTGAACATGAACGTGATCTTGCTATTGCAGAACATATCATCAAATCCCACAGTGTCGGTGAGCTCATTGCCCAGCACAGACGATCACCTATGGAAGGAGTTGATGATGAGTACATTGCAAGAGAACTAAAACCTGTAACTCCGGAGATTGATCCTGTGTTCTTCCGCAAATATGTGGCATATGCGAAGAGAAACTGCTTTCCAAGACTTACTGATGATGCAAAAGACTCACTTGTCAATTATTATATGAAACTACGTGACCTTGCAGATGTAAATAAGCCGGTCCCGGTAACTGCAAGACAATTAGAAGCAGTTGTAAGACTTGCAGAGGCAAGCGCCCGAATCAGACTTTCACCAATAATAGAAAAAACCGATGCTGATAGGGTAATTCGAATTATCGATACCTGTCTTCGCCAGGTTGCATATGATCCATCAACTGGAACATATGAAATTGATCGGATGACAACCGGTGTTACAAAAAGTAAGCGCGATCTTATACGTACAATAAAGCAGATAATTCGTGATAATGTAGATCAAAATGGACGGGCTGCAATAGATGTTGTTGCTGAACTAGTAAAAGCGCAGGGTTTTGAGAAGGAGGAAGTTGATAGACAGATTAAGTCAATGCTTCGATCAGGTGAAGCAATGGAACCAAAGATTGGAATTATTAAGTTAATTTAAACAAATATTATAGTATGATAACTGATAGGGAAAAAGCAGCTTTTGAAGCTGGAATAAAACTTGGTGCATTATATCACAATTGGGTTGGAATACCGGTTTCAAAGGAATCTGCAAATTCTCTTGAGACTGCAATAGAACGCTCGCATATTCAGCAGCCTTTTGTTACAGATATCAAAGTAAAACTTGATAAAACTCTGATGAATCCAAACGCTTTTGGATATTCTGAACTTTCAGGCCTGATGTATAATATTAAACTTACAACAAAAGTAAACAATGCGGTTTGCAATGTATCTCTTTCAAAAGAGAATGGTTACCCTATGATGAGAATAGATAGTATTCAGGACTCAAATCAGGATTGAGATGAATAGACCAGACTTTCCAATACTTGACGATCACATCCACATTGATCCCTTAAACGGCCGGGGAGTTGAAGCTATCAAGGATTTTTATAGGGCTGGTGGATCACATATATGTCTTGTAAACAAACCTTCATGGTATCTTGATGTGAACATCACAGATGGACGCGAATTTACCGCCGTTTTTGACAGAACTCTTCGGGTAGCAGATCTTATCAGAGAGACAGGAGTTATTGTTTTTCCAATACTTGGTGTGCATCCGGCAGAACTTACCATCCTCTCCGAGCATATGAGCCTTGAAGATGCAGCAGATGCGATGATTCGTGGACTCACTATTGCAGCAGAATATGTAAGGGAAGGAAAAGCAATTGGTCTAAAATCTGGTCGCCCGCATTATCCGGTCGATGAAAAAATTTTTAATCTGTCTCAAAGTGTGCTTATGCACGGACTCACTATTGCAGGAGAACTTGAATGTCCAATTCAACTTCATGCAGAGACTGGTCCATGCTCAGATATTATAGACATGGCGGCAAAAGTCAAATTAAGTCCTGCTCATATTATTAAACATTATGCAACGCCTGATACTCCCTTGCATCCTTCTTTTCTTGGAACATCTGAAGGCCTTGCCGATTTTTGTGTTATGCAAAAAGCTTTTACAATGGAAAGCGATTATATGGATGAGAACAGTCGACCAGGTGCAGTTATTGGTCCAAAATCAGTGCCTCGTCATACTATGAAACTCCTAATGGATGAAAGAATTACTGAAGATGACATATATAAAATTCATGCTGAAACGCCAATGAAGGTATATGGAGTTGAAATCAACTTATAAGAAGACTTATGATACTAAAAATTCATCAGGAAGGCGATGCCAATGAAGTTGTTGGAATATGTGACAGGGAACTGACAGGAAAAACACTTACAGAAGGAGATCTTTCAATAACTATCAGTGATTTCTTCTTTGGCGATATGATTGTTTCAGAAGAGAGAGTGATTGAAGTGCTTAAAAATTCCGGGAACATCACAATATTTGGAGAACGGTCTGTAAATCTTGCAATAAAACATGATGTGCTTTGTGAAAATGACTATAAGATTATTGCGGGAGTTCCTCATGCAATAATTTTAAGGCTTTAATATGAATTATCTTGATGCAATATGTCCAAAATGCGGTTCTCCTTCAAAAGACGGAGATCTCTGTGAAAAGTGCAGGATGGGAGAAAAACCTTGGATCACTTATGATTCAAGGGTAGAGATTACAAGATGTCCCTGTTGTGGAGCAATTCATGATCTGACTGGATGGAATGATACAGACAGAACACGGGATGATCTTGAAAATGAAGCTATTGGAACTGCAATTCATATCAGACCTGAGGTCAGGCAGATCAATGTTTCATATAAATTAAACCAATACAGCAATAACAGAACAGCAGTTCCAGTAAAAGTTGAGGCTGTACTCTTTGGTCAACCTGTAAGTGAAGAGTTCAAACTTGAAATTATCTGGATAAATGATGCCTGTAACAGGTGTAACCGGCAGAATGGTAACTACTGGGAAGGTATAGTGCAGATAAGGGCTGAGGGCAGAAAAGCCAGTATTGAGGAGAACAACAGAGCTCAAAAGATAGCTATTGATCTTGAAAATGAGGCTCAGCTTAATGGTGACAGACTTTCATTTATCACAAAAATGGAAGAAACAAGAGAAGGTCTTGACATCATTATTGGTGCACAGTCACTTGGTGAGCTTATTGCAAGAGAAGTTACAAGAAGAATGGGTGGCCGGTTTACTATGCATCCAACCCTTGTCGGTGAAAAAAACGGTCAAAAATTATTTAGGATTACATATTCTGTAAGACTTCCAAAATATCAGCGGGGAGATGTAATCTTTATCCGAGGGACCTATGGAGAAATTCTTGGTGCTGATTCCCATGTTTTCACATATCTTGATCTGTCTAATGGAATTGCACGAACTGTCCCGGATTTAACATCAGCTATTCATGTAGGTCATATTAGAAATGCAGTTACCGTTGTAGTTGTTTATCAGGATAGAGATACACTTGGCATTATGGATCCAGACACCGGAGTTACTGAAGAAGTCAATGTTCTTTCATGGAAAGAGACTCCTGTTGGTGAAGAGATTAGAATTCTTCGTGACCACGAAAAGATAATTGTCGTATGAAGGTCCGTATCATTCCTGTTGGAGAGATAAAAGAGAACAAGAATTCCGACTGGGTTGATAATACAAGACATTCTTTTATTGATGGAGATAATGCTTACATTCCGGTAAATCCGGGTTTTTCCTTTGACACCATAATCCCTGAAAGAAAAAGAAAGGGCAGGGGTTTCCAGCGTCTTGATGATACCATCCTTTTTCATGGAGACATACCTACAAAAGATGAGATTAATCAGGCAGTGGAGTTATGTCATCCTGCATGTATTCTTCATGTTAACGGTCATACTGGAATAATCAGAAAACCAGATATAACTATTCTTTATGGCACTCCTCATGTAGTTACTCATCATGAAGCAGGAATAATATATCAGTTAAACCCCTGTGAAGTTATGTTTTCACAGGGCAATCGTGAGGAGAAAAAAAGAATAGCCTCTCTTATAAAACCTGATGAAAAAATTTGTGATATGTTTGCAGGGATTGGATATTTTACACTGATGGCTGCAAAATCAGGAGGATTTGTTACAGCGTGTGAGATAAATCCAACGGCTTTTCATTATCTTACAATAAATATTGAGATAAATGGTCTTACAGATAAAATAATTCCATGCCCTGGTAACTGCTTAAATTATATTGACAATCCTTCGGGATGGGACAGAATACTCATGGGTCATTTCGAAGCAGTGAACTTTTTAGAAAGGGCGGTGCAAAATATTAAGCAAGGAGGCACCATTCACCTTCATACGATAAATGAGGAGGACACGATAATAAATAATGTCCTTAAACTATCTGGTAGAACATGTAAACAATCTATACATAAAGTAAAGAAAGTCTCTCCTAAAAGATGGCATCTTGTATATGACCTTCAATTTGAATAGATAAAATGAAACATCTGACTGATAAAAAAATTATACTTGCAGTTACCGGAAGTATAGCAGCCGTTGAATGTGTAAAACTCATCCATTCACTACGAAGAGATGGAGCAATAGTTCAACCTGTTATGAGTGAGGCAGCTCAGGGCATAATACACCCGGATGCTCTGACCTATGCAGCTGACACAGAGACAATCACTCATATTTCAGGCCATGTTGAGCATGTGAAATGGTGTGGAGATGATGGAGCAGCTGATCTTTTAATTATTGCTCCAGCAACAGCTAACACTATCTCAAAAATTGCCTGCGGAATAGATGATACCACAGTAACAACATTTGCAACAACTGCTATAGGTAGTAAACTTCCAATACTTCTTGTGCCTGCCATGCATTATTCTATGTACAGGCACCCGGCTGTAACTGAAAATCTTAAAAAAGTTGAACAATTTGGAATTACGGTGGTCCCTCCACGAATAGAAGAAGGAAAAGCAAAAATTGCAGATATTTCAGATATTGTTAGGGAAGGGGAACGTCTTTTATCAAATGTCCTTAAAGAAAAAAAGGTTTTGATAACATCAGGCAGATGTTCTGAGACTGTTGATGATGTCAGAGTCCTGACAACAAGATCATCAGGACGAATGGGAAGGGCTCTTGCAGAAGAGGCATATAGACTTGGAGCAGATGTTACAATCCTTCATAGACATGAAGATTTTCTGTCTTTTGGAAAAAATATTGCAATAACTGATGCAGAATCTATGAAGAAAGCACTTTTAGAAGAACTTTCAAATTTTTATGATCTCTATATCAGTGCTGCAGCAATTTCAGATTTTGTTCCCGAAAAAAGAGAGGGAAAGATAAAAAGTGGAACCCCGGTTTCTTTGAACTTATTGCCACTTCCTAAACTTCTGCCTTTGGCTACAAACAAGGTTAAAACAATAATTGCTTTTAAAATCGGTGAAAATTCAATTATTGAAGGAAAAATGCTTCTAAACGAAGGGGTAGATATAGTAGCAGCTAATTATCCAAAGACTATGGGATCTGAATATGGAAACTATACTCTGCTTGATAAGACTGGTTCTGTTGTTATCGACGGTAAAAAGGATGAAATCGCCGAAAAAATTTTTGAAAAGTATATTAATCATATAAAATTATCAACCAGATAAAACCAAGACGCAAAAAAAGAGGCATTCTTTTGCAAAACAAGATCCCGACCTATAAATCAGTAACAGCCTTCTGTCCGGGTCATATTTCCGGATTCTTTCATTCAATTAAGACTTCTGACATAATTACAACAGGAAGTCTTGGTGGCGGAATTGTTATAGATTCAGGAGTGACTGTTACACTAACTCCAGGGCCTGGAAAAGTTACAATAATTGCTGATAGAATAACTGAAGGATCACCTGTAATAAACTCGCTTTTATCAGATCTCGGAGTAAGTGCAGAAGTTATCACAAAAACAAATCTTCCAATCGGATGTGGATTTGGACTTTCAGCCGCTGCGCTTCTTGCTACTGCTCATGCTGCCAATGCTCTTTTTTCACTCTCATTATCAGAGATAGAGTGCACAATTGCCGCACATAAAGCAGAAGTTTTGAATAATTCAGGACTTGGTGATGTAGCAGCTGAACAGGCTGGTGGCTATGTAGTAAGGACAACTCCAGGGCCTCTTGGAGATATCATAAGAAGATATGATGTTCGGCGATTATCAGCTCTTTCCATTAACCCTATCCCATCCTCAACAGTTCTGACTTCACCAGAAAAGATCTTAAAGATTAACAGTTCATTTCCAGAAGAAATGCCTTGCACACTTGATGAACTCTTCATTATATCCAGGAAATTTGCTGAGAAAAGTGGCCTTATCACGGGCAGTGTAAGAGAAGTACTATCCATCTGTGATGACAATAATATTCTGGCAACCATGACAATGCTTGGAGAAGGAGTGGTGATATCCGGAGATCATAGCATCGAAATTCTTAAGCATTATGGTAAAATATACCGGTTTTCAATCTCAAAAACAGGCCCATATATTATTGAGGCAAAAAAATGATTCCAAAAAATCATCCAAGATACCACTCGTGTATGATACGCGAAAAAATGGCAGGATATGCATTATCAGGAGTGGTCGCTATGGAAGGACTCACCTCTCATGGACGAGGTGAAGCATTTGATTATCTTCTTGGTGAGATTACTACTCCATCAGCATTAAGAGCAGAACAATTGGCTGGTGCATTATTATTAAATGCAAAGCATCCGGTAATCTCTGTTAATGGTAATACTGCCGCGCTTGCAGCAGATAATATTGTAGATCTTCAAAAGGCATCAGGAGCTATTGTTGAAGTAAACCTCTTTCACAGGACTAATGAAAGGGTAGCAAAAATTGAAGAAATACTCAAACAGGCAGGTGCAGACGTGTTAACCGGGCCGGTTGAGAGATATATCGATCTTCCACATGATAGAGGACTGTGCCATAAAAATGGAATGGCAGAAGCTGATGTTATTCTTGTTCCACTTGAAGATGGAGACAGAGCTGAGGTGCTCACAAAAGAAGGTAAAATTGTGATTGCCGTGGATTTAAATCCACTTTCACGGACTGCAAAAACCGCTGCTCTCCCGGTAATTGATGAAGTAACAAGAGCACTTACAAATATTGCAAGGTTTTGCAAAGATATTAAGAAAAATGAATTAAAGGTTGATATAACCAAAATAAATTCAAAAGAATTCCTTGAAGAGGCATGTAATGCCATTATCGAGAACCTGAAAAAGGGTGGAGCATAATGCTTTTTATCGAAAAATACCGACCAAAGGATTTTTCTGAAATTGTTGATCAGGAGGAGGTCTGTGAACTCATGAAACAGTTTGCTGACAAAAAAAATATGCCTCATCTCCTGATCTCCGGTGTTCATGGCAGTGGAAAATCAAGTGCTGCCATTGCAATGCTAAACCTGATGTATAATGATTCATGGGAAGATAATACTACTATTTTTAGAACCGCTGATCTCATGGACATGGGCCGGGATTATTTAGAGAAAGAAGAGCATTTTTCACAGTTATATGAATCTGGCAAGTCATTTCTATCAAATATCAAATATATCATCTCAACATATGCAGCAACAAAGCCAATTAATGCTGAATATAAAGTAATGCTTTTTGAAGATGCATATGCACTCTCTCATGATGTGCAGCATTCATTAAGACGAACGATGGAAAGATATAGTAAAACCTGTCGTTTCATCTTTGTAACAACCAATGCTTCCTCATTAATTCCTCCAATATCATCAAGATGTCTGCCTATATTTTTCAAACCGGTGACGAATGAAGGCATTAAGAAAAAAATTCAAAATATTGCCAAAATTGAGCAGAAAGATGATGATATAATCTCTGATATTGATATTGATGTTATTACGGCTGCAGCAGGGGGAGATCTCAGAAAAGCTATCATGTATCTTGAAGTTAGAATTGCAACCGGAAACGGTTTTAATCCGGCGACTCTTATTGAGGGCGAGACCAGTCTTATTGTTAATGCTGCCCTGAAAGCCATGCGCTCAAGAGATGTAAAATCCGCACAAAAACGTCTTGAATCCCTAATGATTGAGTATGGGTTATCAGGCAGGGAAACTTTGAGACAGTTTCATGATGCAGTGGTAAAAGAATATAATGACCCAAAAATCATGTCAACTATTGCAGATACAGATTATATCCTGACTCATGCTGGAAACGAGTATATCCAGATGAATGCAATGGCTGCAAAAATTGTTGATGAGGTGTTTTTCTGAAAATTAGTGAGCAGATTGCCGAAGAAAGAATAGTATCACATTATGATGATATTGCAGATATCTATGATCAAAGGTATGATCACCGTGATAGAGGTAAGAGTTATTATGATCATATCTCAAAAGCCGTATTAACTCATATTAATCTTTCAGGTGACCTGCTTGATATTGGCTGTGGTACCGGTCTTTTCTTCCAGAAATATCTTATTACTGGTGGAGTTGCAACAGGTATTGATATAAGTCCGGGGATGATCAAAAAAGGGCGGGAAAAACATCCTGATTCTGCTGGAAGACTTATGGTTGGAAATGCAGAATTTCTTCCATTTAAGGATGAATCATTTGATTCAATCTCAAGCCTGCTTGCCTTTTCATACCTGCAATTACCTGGAAAAACTCTGCAGGATTGCCTTCGAATACTAAAACCCGGAGGAAGAATTGCAATATGTACACTTGGAAAAAATGTCTTTACTTCTGGTCTCCCGGCAATTTATAAAATTGGAGCAAAGATGAGAATACGCCAAGTAGGTATTGGCAACTTTTCAGAGCATTACTATTCGGCAAATGAGATGTTTAAACTTATGGAAAATGCTGGTTACACTGATATTGAAATTTTTCGATGTTCGTTTGCACATATTAAGATGACTGAACCTCTATATGAGATAGCAAAAGCAGTTGAGCCATTCATTGAGGAAAAAATCCCATATCTTGCCTATAATCTTGTGGGATGTGGAAAAAAACCTGAAAAATAAAAGATTATTCTTTTAATCTTTGTATTACACGCATCTTTTTTGCAATAGCAGCATTTGCAGCACTATCTACCCTTTTCTTCATCTCTTCAAAATCAGGAGAGACTTTATCTACGAGCTTTTTAAGCGGGGTATATGCAGCCTCTCTAAATCTTGGTGAAAAATCAGTTTTCACTCCATCCCTTATAAGAAGTGCCTCTGAATCTCCTTTCTCCACCTGTCCGATGACACCGGCTTTCACTCCGGTTTTTTCTATAAGTTTTATCACACCATCTGCATAGTCTTCAGGGATTACAATCAGAAGTGAATCAAGCGATACACCAAGTGCATCAATCTCAAGGGAATCAAGCATCTTTCCAACAACAGGGTCAACAAGTTTTAAGACTTCTTCCTCATTAACTACAAACCTCGATCTTGCAGTCTCTGCCATTTCATGAATATCCCCTCGAAGACCTCCATTTGTAACATCTGTCATTGCATGAATCTCTGAGAGTTCATCACTGTGGACAACCGCATCTGCTGCTTGTAAAAAGGATAGATTAATCGTCCTGTCAACAACTTCTGGAAGTCCATAATAAAGCGCTGTGGTTGCAATGGTCCCACCACCTGATCCCTCAGTCATGACAAGAAGATCATCCGGGGCTGCTGCCCTTCTTGCAGTAATATGATCTCCAACCCCAACAGCGCCAACACAACCAGTCATTCTATCACCAATGACCATATCCCCACCAATACGAAGCGTTGATCCAGCTGCAAGCGGGACATTCATAAGTTCTGATACAGTAGTTATTCCAGCAGTGTAATCAAATATTTTCGCTACATCACCATCATCTGCAACATGAATATCTGAAAAGAGCATAACAGGTTTCGCGCCCATAACATAACAGTCACGCATAGTTGCACGTGTGACATGAAACCCGGCAAGAAATGGAAAATCAGATAATCGTGAATGCATCCCATCTACTGTGCAGATTATATACCTTCCGTTATCCTCAACAACACCTGCATCATCCATATCTTCAACGCCGACATCAGCACCGGTTGAGCCAATAATTTTTGCAATCTTGCGGTGTGCAAAAAAATCACCTGTACCACGGGAACCTACACCAAATTCTCCCATCGTTACCCCGGCTTTTTCATAATTAAGGATATCAGATTTCAAATTTGAGGTATTTTTTACTTCAGTTAAAACGGCATTTGCAAAAGCGTGAGCATAATTAGAATCAACATGCTTTATCTCCTGAAGTCTTTTTGACAGTTCATCTGTTATTTCGGCATCTGTCCGCATTGCAGCAAGATTTCGCCGGACATAGCCCTCTACATCCATGAGGTTTATCATTTGCATCAGGACAAAAAAAAAATATCTTTTTTACCCTGTTATCTATCAGTCATACTTAAGAGATCAAAGATAGTCATAGATGAAACTCTATAATACTAATAAGAATAATAAAAAAAATATAATAATAACAACAGGGTGAGATATATCAGATCATTATTATTTTTTGCAATATTACTTTGTATCCTCATCTCATCCGCGGCAGGTTCAGTAGCATTTCCTGATGATATAACTGATAATTTAATTGATAATAAGGGTGGAATCTCAACAGAACTCTTACAACTAATAGACATAACCAAGTGTCCACCGGATAAAACTCCTGAAATTATCTTCGAGGATCTTGCACAATTTAATCAGACAAGAATAAACTATGGCGAAAAAGAAGTTCATGTAACCGTAGGGGTAATGGATTCATCAGTTTTTTCTGATATTGAAGCACTATTCACTGAAAGTGTATCTGATCCAAATTATAATCTTATCAGTGGCTGGCTCTCAATTAAGGCTCTCTCTGCATTAATAAATAGATCTGATATCAAAACTATAGAACTGATCATTCCTCCAATATCATCCGGGACTCTTACAGAAATTACACCAGAGATTGATTGGAAAAAAAAACTCTCTACAGATCTACTTCAGATAACTGACAACTCTTCTCTTTCTCCAGGCCAGAATTCTGATGATATCAGAAGTATCCTTACAGCCACTGGTGAGTTAAAAATAGAAAATTGCACAGAATATATCCTTGTTTCGGCTAAAACCACAAGTACTGATAATCTGACAGAATTTTTTCAAAATCCAGCAGTTGATTCGACATATCACCGGCTGGCTGGCTGGATAAAGACAGGAGATGTGAGGGCACTTGCCAAGAAAAATTCTATTATAGCGATGGCTACCCAGCTTCCTCCTGTTACTTCTAAAATCTGTACTGAAGGAGATATTATCATGAACACCGCTGCTTTTAGAAATGTTAATGCAATAAATGGCGATGGAATAAAGGTGGGGGTAATATCTGACGGAGTTAAAAATATTGATGCTTTGAAGGCATCTGGAGAATTACCTGATGTAAAGGTCATTCGAGATATTATTGGAGGTGAAGAGGGGACTGCAATGCTTCAGGTAATTCATGACATTGCACCAAATGCAACACTTCTTTTTTTTGACCGGGGTAATAGCCAGATTGAATATGTAAATGCCATGGATACTCTGATTCGACAAGGATGCAGGATAATCTGTGATGACATTACATATATCGAACCATTTTTTGAGGATGGCTATATTGCAGAAAATATCAGAGATAGAATTCTGTCATATGGAATCCTCTATGTAACATCAGCAGGAAATTTTGCTGAAGGCCATTATCAGGCACCATTTGCGCCATATTATCATGATGGATATGAATGGCATGATTTTGCAAATCCAGACGGCTCTCATGATTTAACCTTCACTGTCACCGCAGGATGCGCCGGACACGTAATTCTGCAATGGGATGATGAACAGGGAAAATCCGGAAATAATTATGATCTATTCCTCTATGATGATAATGGCCATGAAACAGGACGAAGTGTCAATCTTCAGGATGGAAATGGCGATCCGATGGAATGGGTCAGATTCATGAATAAAGGGACAACAGATGAAAAGTACAGGGTGAGAGTTGTGAAGACTGCCGCTGATAACAAGAATCTTGACCTCTATGTCCTACCAGTAAACGGCCAACGGGTAACTGTTTGCCCAAATACACCTGAAGGTTCAATCTTCGGACAACAGGCAGTAAATGAATCAATAAGTGTGGCCGCCGTTTCATCAGCTTCAGACAATATATCTGCTGAATCTTTCTCATCAAGAGGACCAGTAAGAATTTCATGGCCAAAACCTGAAATCAGGCAAAAACCGGATATTGCAGCTCCAGACAGAATTACTGTATCATTTGGAGATAATAGGAGCTTTATCTTTTCCGGGACAAGTGCAGCAGCACCACATATTGCAGGACTTGCAGCACTCATCTGGAGTATCGAACCTAATTTAACTTATTCACAGGTAAAAGAGCAGATACTATCATCAGGTCGTGGTACAGGTGGATTATGGAACAGTACAATTGGATATGGACTTCCAGATGCATTACTGCTTAATAGTACTGGAATCTCTGCAACAAATCTACCAATTTCTCGAACAGAAAACCTGATGCCACAATTTCTTCCAAATGTCAGATCATCGGCAGATAATATTACATTATTCTCAGGTTGGAATATGATATCAGTTCCACTACCTTTGGAAGATGGCAAAAATACTGCATCACTCTTTTCAAATGTCAACACAGATGGACATACTATCTGGAAATATCTTCCTGATAAAAGGACCTGGGCAGCCATGCAACCTGATGTTACATTAAACCAACTTGATGTAATCTGGATTTATTCAAAAAATAATTTGAATTTTCCGGTAAGTTATGATACAGGTGTGATGAATTATACCTCAAGAACCTTATATCCGGGATGGAATCCTCTTGGGATTCCTGGAATTGAATCAATCACTGCAAGAACATTGATGAATCCACTTGGTAATTCATGGACATATATCCTTGTTTTTGATGCTTCAACACAGTCATACCGGATGTCAATTATTAATGGTGGTAATGGTCCATTTTCAGCAGAAAGACTGTTAAATCCGACAGAGGGATTCTGGGTCTACATGAATGAACCAGGAATTTTTATGAGTTAATACAAAACAAGAGACTTTTTTAGGTACAGTTACAGATAAGAGAATACTTGTACGATACAATGGTGGGGTCATATCGGACAGGTAATCAGAGCAAATATCTTTATTATCTGATTCTGTCAATATTTATCGTAGGCGTATCATGTGTGGGCTTTGGGGCAGCCTCCGGGGATGTAAGGTTAATAGTATATGGAGGATTAAATCCAGATTCTGAAAAAATTCCCTCGGTTGATAATATTACACTTCCAACAAATGTTACATTGATTCTCTCTTCTCCTGATCTTGGGTTTATTGTTGTAGATGTTCCATCAGCGAATGAAACATGGTATACAAACGAAATCAAAAAACTTCCCTTTGTTGTTGGAATCGAACATGACACAATAAGAAAAACTGAATCCACTGTCATTGATAATCTGACAAATAAAAAAGAAGATGACTTTTATCTAGCAAATAATCAGATAAATGATATAATAATCAATCAGGAAGCATTTTTTCTTTCAAATATCCAATCTGCACAAAAAATGCTAAAACCAAAGAGAAATGTAACCGTGGGGCTTGTTGATACAGGAATTGCAAAAAAAACAACTTCTGTGAACATTATTGCAGGTTATGATTTTGTAAATCAGGACTCATATTCTGAAGATACAAGTGGACATGGCACTCATTTAGCAGGAATTATTACCTCGATTGTAAACAATTCTTCATCATTACAAATTATTCCTGAAAAGGCAGGAAAATCTGATGAAATTTTCGCTTCATTATCTGCACTTGGAATTTATCATGCAGCTCAAACTGGTGCCAATATTATATTATGTGGCTATGGTGGAAGTGTAGCCTCAACAGCAGAAGAACGGGCCTGTCAATATGCATCGGAAAAAGGTATTTTAATAATTGCTCCTGCCGGCAACGATGATTCCAATATGGCTCATTATCCTTCAGATTATTATCAGGTGATGTCTATCGGTTCAATTGGAAAGAATCAGGGATTATCATATTTTTCAAATTATGGGATATATACAGAATTAGTTGCTCCTGGAGAAGCAGTTCTTTCAACAGGACTTAATAACACGTTCATAGGTCTTACTGGGACGAGCCAATCAGCGGCGATAGTTACAGGAATTGCAAGTCTTTTGTATTCATCAACAGATAATGTCAATGCCTCTGATATCAGGCAGATACTAAACGATGGTGCCAAAGATCTTGGAAGAAATGGACGTGATATTTATTATGGCTGGGGAGCAGTGGATGCTGAAAAATCTGCAGACATCTCTGCTCATCAGAAACCAAACAGAATTCAGGAAGTAGAGACTGTTAGAAAACTCTCAATTAATGGAACATCAAACAATTTTTCATTAAATCCAGGCTGGAATTTCATATCCTTTCCGGCGGAATTTTCTTCTGATAAAAAACTTTCAGAGGTTTTTAGCGGAATAAAAACCGCTGGACACAGTTTCTGGATTTATAAACCTGAATATAATGACTGGATATCATTAAAGGCAGATAGTGATGTCTCTCCTGGTCTTGGTATACTTATATATTCAGAAAAGGAAGAATCAATCCCTGTTGTCTATAAAACAGGACATACAAATCTTTCACTTAATAAAGGATGGAACCTGGTAGGTTCCTTAACAGATAACACCTCTAAAATTTCAGAGATAACTGATAAACTACCATCTTCATGGATAAGTATTCTAAAATATAATTCAACACTTCAGGGTTATGATCCAGCAATTATCAGGGGAGCTGATGGAATAATTGGAAACAATCCAGTAATAAAAACCAATGAAGCATTCTGGATTTATTTGACCAGTAATGAGACTATTATGTTGTCAGGTCCTCAATAAGCCTATAGCATTAAAAGACAAGAGCCATATGTGGTTAAGGATAAAGTGAATATAAATGGTACAACTCGGAGAACGTTTTTTATACGGATGTGAAATAGCAGGCTCTCTGTTTATCGGAGTTATCTTTATCTATTACGCACTTACATCTCCGCAGGATTTTGCTTGGCGATACGTGATAGCAGCAGTTCTCTGTTTTAGTGTTGGCCTGTTTTTTGGACTGATGTATTTTAACACAAAAAAAGAACGCGAAAAAAAAATGATTTAATCTTCAGATTATTATTGAAGCAGACAGTTTATCTTTTTCATCATCAAAATCTGCAACAACTGCTTCTGTTGTCAGTAACATTCCTGCAATTGATGCAGCGTTCTGAAGTCCTGATCTTACTACCTTTGTTGGATCTAAAACACCGGCTGAAAGAAGATCTTCGAAAGTGTCTTTCTTTGCATTGTATCCATAAGAAGGGCTTGTATTTGCCTTAATCATTGATACAACTTCAGCTCCTTCACGTCCTGCATTAAATGCAATCTGACGAAGTGGTTCTTCAAGTGCACGCTTTACAATGTTAACACCAATCATCTGTTCGTGTGTTAAATCCAGATTGTCAAGTGCGTTAATAGTTCTGTACAGTGTGACACCGCCACCTGCAACATATCCTTCTTCCACAGCCGCCTTTGTTGCATTCAGTGCACCATCAATACGCATCTTCTTTTCTTTAACCTCGGTTTCTGTAGCAGCGCCTGCCTTAATTACAGCAACTCCACCGCCAAGTTTTGCAAGCCTGTTCTGAAGAGTTATCTTATCATATTTCTTCTCTGCAACATTAAGCTGAGACTGGATAAGGGTGGTTCTGGCTTCAATATCTGATTTGTTACCCTTTCCACCGACAATTGTTGTTGAATCCTGAGTGATTCTTACAGTCTGGGCCTGACCAAGCATACCGATAGTTGTATCTTCAAGATTCAGGTTTCTTGTCTCGGTTATGACAGTAGCTCCTGTAAGGATTGCCATATCTTCAAGCATACCATCTCTTGTGTCACCAAACTCAGGTGCTTTTACAGCACATACCTTTATTGCTCCTCTGATAATGTTTAAGATTAGAGCAGTCTGTGCTTCACCATCAACATCATCTGCAATAATTACAAGTGGACGACCAGAGGATGCAATCATCTCAAGGATTGGAACAATTGACTTTACATTTGTGATCTTACGGTCTGTTATCAGAATATATGGGTTTTCGAACTCAACAATTCTTCTTTCCTGATCTGTCACCATATATGGTGAGATATATCCACGATCAAACTGCATACCTTCGACATGTTCAAGAAGTGTTTCAAGAGTTTTGGAGTTCTCAACAGAGATTACACCATTATATCCAACCTTCTCCATCGCCTTCGCAATAAGAGATCCAATGACCTCATCATTGTTTGCCGAAATTACTGCAATTCTCTTGATGGTGTCTTTATCCTTAACCTCGTGGGTTTTAGTCTTAAGATCAGCAACAATCTTCTCAACTGCGATGTCAATACCCTTCTTTATTTCGATTGGATTTGCACCCGCAGTGATATTTTTTGCTCCTTCAAGAATCATTGACTGAGCAAGCACTGTTGCAGTTGTAGTTCCATCTCCAGTAGTGTCCTGGGTTTTTGATGCAACTTCTTTGATAAGCTTTGCACCCATATTTTCAAATTTATCTTTAAGTTCAATCTCTTTTGCAATTGTAACACCATCGTTGGTTACAACCGGATTTGAACTCTTATCTATGACTACATACCGGCCTTTTGGACCTAAAGTAATCTTTACGGTGTTTGCTACCTTATTGACACCTTCGATAAGCGCTTTTCTTGCGTTCTCATTGAACATAATCTGTTTACTTCCCATAATTCACCTTCAATTAATTTTTGCTACGATATTTTTGAATTCAACAATAATGTAGTCTTCATTCTCAAATTCTACTTCTTCCTGGCTGTATCCACCATATAGGATTGTGTCCCCTGCTGCTATTGGAAGAGCTTTTCCATCTTCAAAGGTACCAACAGAGATAACTTTTCCCTGTTTCTTCTTCTCCTTGGCAGCCTCTGGAATATAGATACCACCTTTTGTCTTTTCTTCCTGCTTATATGGTTTAATTAGGACACGCGGTCCGATTGGAGTGATTGCCATCTACAAAATCTCCTTCTTAATCTTACATATAAATATTGATTAGTAATTCTATATATACTTATTGTTTATGATTGATATGATTTCGATAAAATTGATATCATATAGATTATCAATAATAATTATGCCACTATTTCACAGAATTGTATTACAAAATCTTGACAAGCCAGATTGTCATAATATTTCCAACAATATATTCTGGTTTTGTGATACGCTTGGTTTTTCAGCAGGTCGTGATACTGAAAATCTTTGTAATGAAATCTTTCTGTCAATATTGCAGGAAACTGCAAAAGAATCAATAATTACTTCAGATACATTAGCTGAACTTCATGACATTTCTGTTGGACGTGTAAATCACCATATACGAAATCTAAATAGGACCGGGCTTGTATACCGGGACAAGAAGACTATCCGAATACGAAGACAATCACTTCTTGAATCTGTTCAGGAAATTAGAAAGGATGCTGACAGGATATTTGATGAACTTGAAGAGATGGCAGGAAAAATTGATGAAAAACTCGGTATTTCTATCCATGAAGATAATAAAAATAAAAATGCACTCATAATTCCGGAGAATAAACCGCGCCTGTAATTACCGGAATCTTTTCAAAGCATTTAGGACAGAGATTCTTCTCATTTCCGGTAAGAAAGACCGATGCTGAAAAACCAGATCTTTTAATCAATAGTTCTCCACAGGAATGACAATATGTATTCTCATATTGATGATTCATCACGTTGCCAATATATGGATAATTTAATCCGGCTGATTTTGCAAGGGTATACGCATATTCAAGCGTTTTTATTGGAGTTTCAATGGATTCAGTCAATTTATAATCAGGATGAAACCTGGTAAAGTGAAGGGGCGTCATAGGTCCGGTGTTTTTTAATACCCAGTCGATAAGTTTTGAAAGATTCTCTTTTGAGTCGTTAAATCCGGGAATTACAAGATTTATTATCTCGACATGAATTCCATTCATGACCGCAAGAGCAATATTATCAAGAACAGGCTGTAATGACGCGCCACATATTTTCTGATAGAACATTTCATCCATGGATTTTAGATCAATTCTCATTGCATCAATGAAAGGAACCAGATTTAAAAGCACTTCTTTTGACATATAACCATTTGTTACATAAATTGTTTTAAGACCATTCTGATGCGCAATCTTTGCCATATCTATTGTATATTCAAAATTTATGGAAGGCTCATTGTAAGTCCATGAAATACTTGACACATGATTATCAAGTGCCCTTTGTACTCCCTCTTCCGGTGAAATATATTGTAGATTTACCCTATCCATGCCCTGCATAGAAATATGCCAGTTCTGACAGAATAGACAATGAAAATTACAACCAACTGATCCAAGTGAATAAGTATCTGTTCCAGGTAGAAAATGATAAAGAGGTTTTTTCTCGACAGGATCTATTGCTTCCGCTGAAAAATAGCCATAAGTCAGAGTATGTAAATTCCCATCTTCAACTTTTCTTGTCTTACAGATTCCAGTCTTTCCATTACTTATCTGACAACGGTGATTACATAGATTGCAAATTATTTTGTCACCAGATTTATGATAAAAGAGCGCAGGATGATTTTTTCGGTCAGTAATATTCCAGGCTTTCATCATAAAATATATGCCCCATTAATGTAATTAATTAGGATAATGCCAACAATTGTTTTTTCTCTTGGAGGGTCAATTCTTCTTCCAAGTCTTGATTCTCCAAATATTGCACCATATGTACCGGTTTTGAAACAAATTGCCTCAAAGTATCGTCTTTTTGTTGTGGTCGGTGGGGGAGGTGAAGCAAGAAAATACATCTCCATTGCAAGAGATTTTAACATAGATGATGCAGCAGCCGATGAACTTGGGATCATGGTTACAAGGATAAATGCACAACTCCTTGTTTGTGCATTAGGCAGCAGCGCCTGGCCTGCTGTTGTTACTGATTATAGTAGTGCTCTTTGTGCGGCAGAGCATGGAAAAATTGTTGTGATGGGAGGGATAACACCGGGACAGACAACTGATGCTGTTTCAGCAGTGCTTGCAGAAAGAACACGTGCCTCGCTTTTCGTAAACCTAACTTCAGTTGATGGTATATACTCCGCGGATCCCAAAAAAGTCCCTGATGCGGTTCACTATGATTATATTACACCATCTGATTTTTTAGAAATTATTGCAAAACAAGAGGCTACCGCTGGAATAAACACAGTTATGGATGTTGTGGCAGTTAAAATGGTTGAACGCTGCAATATCCCACTCCTTGTAATGGATGGAAGAAATCCAGCTGATCTATCAAAAGCACTTGAAACAGGCGAATATGCCGGAACTATTGTAAGCAACACAAAGAGGAATCTTTTACCTCTTGCGGAATAGAAGGTATTAAATACTGATAACACCAATTTTATTACCTCACAGGGGTAATAGGGTAGCCTGGTCCATCCTAGAGCGTTTGGGACGCTTTGACCGCAG